>CAZOSF010000194.1:0-1516 GCA_964582415.1 uncultured Alteromonas sp. | reverse complement strand
CACCGATGTCAATCAATTTCTTTGGTTTCAATTCAGCAACCCATTCGCGAATCAGATGCTTTTTGGCTTCAAATGCGGTGGTATCGTAATTGGTTTTGTCGTAATAGTTGCCCCATTCGGTAGCCTCTTTCAAATCTAGTTTTTTGATGTATTCGAAGAGTCCTTCCAATAAAGTGGCCTGCGCCTTTTTGGAAAGCTTAGCCGCTTTGGTTTCACCCCCATAGTCCTCATTGTGTTTCCGCTCCATTTTTGCCAACAGATGGATATTGGTGAAGAGCGTAGAACTGAATTTGGTTTTGGAAGGCAACAATGATGCGATTAGTTGTGGGGGAATCCCATCGATATGGGTTTGCATCATTTTAAAGATTTCGGTACCGTGGTATTTTGCCAACACCAAAGGTCCGAAGAAATGGGTAATGAATTGTTTATAGGCCCTCCAGGGGGTATTTTCTTCGTAAAAATCGAAGGAAAGGGTATCGATAAAAATAGGTTTCCCCTTATGAAAGGTAACATTATAGGCGGATGCATCCTTCAAAATAAAACCTTTGGACAAGGCATACTTTTGAATTTGAAGGGTCAAAAGTGCTGCATGCTTGTACTGCTCGAAACTCCATTCGTAGGGATTGGTAATGAAAGGAACGGGTTCTGGAGTAATCACGATGCGTTCCTCCGATTCAGAAGTTTCCTCATGAGGAATCAACAGTCCTTTTTTGATGAGGGTATCAAAAAAACCGGAATTCTTTAAACGCTGGTATTGCGGAAAATAAATCGGATTAATGGCCCGTCTCAAGACGCCCCCATCATGGAACATATAACCAGAGGGGTCGCGAAAAGAAGCTTGATGAGCATTACTTCGAGTCATTTCCCGGGGTTTCGTCGTCTTCGATATCGATGGAATCATAGGTATCTTCCTCCTTCTTGGCCAGGCCAAAGAAAGACTTCACCTTGTACATCACATTTTTCGAAAACAGCAAAATCCCAGCAGCAGCGGCTACCAAGGCCTGAACGATCATGGCCCCTAAGCCTGGGTCGAAGTAGAGAAAGATAATGGAAAATAAGCGCATAGGTTGTCCTTATGTCTATAGGCTCGCAAAGTAACAAAAAAGAAAGAATTCCCTAACCTTCCCTTAAACTTTGTTGCGTTTGCGATCTACTTCTTTCAATTGAATCTTTCGAAGTCGTAAATGGTTGGGGGTTACCTCAACGTATTCATCCTTCTGAATGTATTCCAAAGCTTCCTCTAGTGAAAACTTGATTGCAGGAACAATTCTGGCTTTATCGTCTGCTCCGGCAGAGCGCACGTTGGTCAACTTCTTGGTTTTGGTTACGTTCACCACCATATCATCTTGACGGGAGTTCTCACCGATTACCTGTCCTTCATAAATGTCTTCGCCCGGATCGATAAAGAAGCGTCCGCGTTCTTGAAGCTTGTCGATAGAATACGGAATAGCGGTTCCATTTTCCATAGACACCAAACTTCCGTTCAAACGCTCAGGAATTCCGCCTTTTAGAGGCT
>CAZOSF010000193.1:0-1519 GCA_964582415.1 uncultured Alteromonas sp. | reverse complement strand
GTATCCCAGTTTTCAGTACCGGTCCAAAACATTTTTTTCATTTCGGCCATTGCTTCGGGATTGAATTGACAGAGTTCTTCCGCAAGTTTTTGGACGCCTTCATCCAACGAAACAATAGAGTTGAACACCTCTGCGTACAACCCATTCGACTTGGCCCATTCAGGTTCGTAAAATTTATTAGGATTCATGGCTATTTGAGACATTCCTGTTAGCCCTAGTTTCCTCTGAACAGCAGGCCCTACCACAAAAGGTCCAATACCAACGTTCAGTTCACTGAGTTTTATCGCTGCATATTTGGTCGCCATACAATAATCGACTGCGGATGCCAGTCCAACACCTCCTCCAACAGTTTTTCCTTGAATACGACCGATGATGAATTTTGGGCATTTCCGCATCGCATTGATCACGTTGGCGAAACCACTAAAAAACTTTTTCCCCGCTTCAGGATCTTCTATACTGATTAACTCCTTAAAACTAGCTCCGGCACAGAAGGTTCGATCGCCCCCGCTTTTCAGAATGACCACTTTTACTTCTTCATTTTCCGAGGCATGTTCGAAGGCCTCCACCAACTTTTCCAGTAACTCACCTGGTAGACTATTATGTTCGGGATGAAAGAATTCTATCGTAGAAATTCCGTCGTGGGTATGTTGTTTTACGTAGGGGATAGTCAAGTTCATAATAGATCGAATTGTTCAAAATGATGGTTCAAATGTTTGCGGTCCAACAAGTACCATTCAAACTTATTGAGCTCCCCAAAAACCACATTCTTTGTTTTGGCATCGGGGTGCTCCCTAAAAAATTGAAGGTAGGCTTCACGTGCTTCGAAGAATTTCTCTTTGGCCGTTGCCAAGTCAGGATGTTTCACCTTCTCCATTTCCGATTCCTTTTTCAATGGAAAATCATACTCTTTGGGCATTTTGTCGTAATTGTACAAAGTAGCATGAACTTTTTCCCGTATTTTTTCGGGAGTGGCAATCTCGAAGTCCTGAATCTCACCGGAAGCAATACGATAGGTATATTCCAAGTGTTCTACCATGCGCTGGGGCGTTAAATTGCCCCATTGAGGTTTTGCGTCCTCTTTCAATTTCGATAAGCACTCCCTTATTTTGTCTTCGGTCATTTCCACAAAAGTGGTTTGTTTCTTCTGGACCATGGTAAGAACAGTGACCACCGCCACCAATTCATCATCGGCATCAAACACTTCTCCGTACCATTTTACAATCCCAGAGGGCAATTCCGTTCCGCGCTGTTCCCGATCAATTTTTTGCTTACAGGTCAAACGCACATAAATGGTATCATTGTGGTAAATGGGTCGAAGGAAGCGACATTCCTCCAAACCATAATTCGCTGCCACTGGACCTTTATTTGGATACACAAAGAGTCCCGCTGCTGCAGCCAATATGAAATATCCATGGGCAGTTCGTTTCTCGAAAATACTTCCGTCCAGAGAGGTAATATCGGTATGGGCATAGAAATGATCCCAGGTAAGATTGGCAAAATTGATAATATCGCTATCGGT
>CAZOSF010000192.1:0-1582 GCA_964582415.1 uncultured Alteromonas sp. | reverse complement strand
AAACCGGTGGCGGACGAGAATCTGGTTCCGATGCTTGGAAAGTATATATGAGACGTCAAACCAATACCATCAACTACACCAGTGAGTTACCACTGGCACAAGGAATCAAGTTCGATTTGTAGGATATACATTTAGTTTGAAAAGCCGCCTTCGGGTGGCTTTTTTTATGCCTTTTTTCTACCTTCACCTTGTAAATTCTTCCACCATGAAACGACGTGAATTCTCTAAACAACTTACCGTAGCAACAGCATCTTTGGGCATAATGTCTACCATTGGTTGCGAATCAAAATCGGAACAGCGTAAAATTGAATCAGAAAATGCTACATCGAAAGGGGTTTCTCCTGAACTTTCTCAAAACATGTACGATAAAGCGCTGGAAATTACCAAAAGCAAAGTACGGGGAGGGGATAATGAACCTTTCTTCAAAAAGCCATTCATCGATGCGGCATTTTCAGCCAACATTTTTTTATGGGATACTTGCTTTATGTGCTGCTTTGCCAAATACCATTTGGAGGAATTGCCTGTATACCAAGCATTGGATAATTTTTATGGAAGAATGGAGTCGGATGGTTATATCTGTAGGGAATACCGTCCCGATGGGTCACCCTTGTGGCCAAAAACGCATCCCGTCTCTATCAATCCGCCATTACTAGCCTTCGCCGAATGGGAAATCTATCAGGTATCGAAAAATCTGGAGCGTATTAGAGAGGTTTACCCTGTTTTAAAAAAGAATTTTGAATTCCATGTGTCCACCTACATGATGGACGATGATCTTTTTTATGGAGATACATTGGGAATGGGAATGGACAATATACCGCGTGCACCTAGGGACTGGGAACCCACTGAAGGAAATGGGATGACCCATCATGAACTTGGCGAGAAACTGGTGGCAATGAATGCTTCAGCCAAAACCAAATTGGACTATTTTATTGAACAATACGTAGAAACTCGTCAAGGAGTTTGGAATAAGCAAGCACGTCTCGTTGATTTCTCTTCCCAAATGGCCATGTACGCCAAACAATTGATTTATTTCGCCGAACTATTGGGTCATAAAGAGGATATTGAAATTTACCAAGACATCCATTCCAGAATTAAAAAGGCTATAAATGAAAAATGCTGGAATGAAGAAGATGGTTTTTATTACGATTTAGGATTTGATAAACAGGTTCCCCGAATGCATATCGGAATGTACTGGTCACTTTTGGGCGAAATTGTACCAGAAGAACGAATGGACAGTTTCCTGTCTCATTTATCTAATCCATCTGAGTTTTATAGACTAACGCCATTACCTGCACTTTCGGCATCCGATCCCGATTACGTAGGTTGGGGCGATTATTGGTTGGGGGGTGTTTGGGCGGCTTATATGGTTCTTCGAGGTTTATCGGCTAATGGACAAAAAGAACTGGCAAATGACTTAGCACAAAAAATCTATAGAAATGTGGCAGCCGTTTTTGAAGCTACCGGAACTTTTTGGGAAAATTATGCTCCCGATCTGATTTCTTATGGGATGCCAGCGAAAAAAGATTTCTGCGGTTGGACGGCCTTAATACCTATTGCTGTTTATCACGAATATATCAAGGCT
>CAZOSF010000191.1:0-1618 GCA_964582415.1 uncultured Alteromonas sp. | reverse complement strand
GCTGGGCCCCGGAAAGACTTTAAAGCAAAAGGCCCCAAACGGGGCCTTTCTTTATTCTATGTTTCAAACTTTAACAGTTAAATAGCTCATTTGGTTTGGCATTATTTTCCATAGTCCTAATCAATTCATAAAAAATTCTTAATTTTCCACCCTCTCATATTTAATTGACTATGAAAAATTTATCCCCAAACCTACTTTGGCTCCTCTCCCTATTATTTTTATTTACAATAAATAGTTCGGCTCAGGGTCCAGGTAGTTTATTCGTTGATGCTGGTCCTGATGTTTCAATCGATTGTGCTTCAGGAGGCTGTGCTGATATTACGGCCACTTTTTTGGAAACATTCGATACTTCTGGATTGAATTATGCTGTTAATAGTATTACTTATAATCCACCGTTTCCTTTCGATGGTTTAGCAAACTCTATCGACATTACTACAGATGATACTTGGTCTCCTGTAGATAACTTGCCTTTCGATTTTTGTTTTTTTGGTGAATTGGAAACCCAATTCCAAGTGGGTTCAAATGGAGTACTTCGATTTGATGTGGATCCTGGTGATACTACCAATGGGTGGTCTTTTTCGGAAAACATTCCTAATAATACAAATCCGACACTAGGCGAATGTAATGTTTTTACGCCAGTTCATGATATACATCCAGGTATAAATCCGGGGAATGAAATCGGATATGAAGTATTAGGGACCTTTCCAAATCGTGTATTAGTGGTGTCTTTCTTCGAAGTTGCTTTATTTTCTGCTTCATGTAATAGTTTAGAAGCAACTCATATGGCTGTTTTCTATGAATTTTCCAATGTGATAGAAATCTATATAAGGGATAAACCGGTTTGTCCAACTTGGAACAGTGGGAATGCTGCCGTTGGAATTCAAAACAATGATGGTAATATTGGTTTTGTTCCTCCGGGAAGAAATACTTCCGACTCTCCTTGGACCACAAATGATGAAGCTTGGAGCTTTTCCCCAGTTGGCCCTCCTACCTATGTATTCGAATGGTTGGACGCTGGAGGGAATGTAATCGGCACAACCCCAACCATTAATGTATGTCCTAATGGAACTGAAATTTACACGGCTCGTGTAACCTGGACCAATACGTGTAATGGGGAAACCGTTACTTTGACAGATGATGTGGAAGTTTCTCTGAATGCTTCCTTTACGGTTGATTTAGGACCCGACATCGAAACGTGTGATAATTCACCGATTGTATTGGATGCCAGCGCGGATGCACCCGCAGGAGCTACGTTCGAGTGGTTCTATAATGGTGTTTCACAAGTAGGCCCATCCACCGCGGTCCCTACATTCACTGTTACTTCACCAAATTCCGGAACGTATAGTGTTGAAGTGATAGATCCTCTTGATCCTTCTTGTATTGTATCTGATACTATTGAAATTACTTTTTTGGTTCAGCCTTATATTGATAGCCCTCCCAATGATCTGTTTATATGTGACGATGGTACGAACCCAGGAATTTTTGATTTAACTGTCAACGAAGCACTTATCGTGGGTCCTCAAAACCCTGCGGAATTGGTAATCACATACCTAGATGGTGGGGGAAATCCTATACCTACTCCTAATGCATATCCTATTGTTGGAAGTAATGAAACGAT
>CAZOSF010000190.1:0-1622 GCA_964582415.1 uncultured Alteromonas sp. | reverse complement strand
AAGCAATGGCCGAAATGAAAAAAATGTTTTGGACCGGTACTGAAAACTGGGATACGTTATTAGCCGAGCGAGCCGCCATCAGTGGTCGATTGGTGCTAAGTGAATTCACGAAAGAAACTTTGAAACGATTTAAGTAGAGTTACGAATCAAGAGACAAGAACCAAGACTAAAAATATTACTAATACTCCCCTCCTTTTGAAGGAGGGATGCCCGAAGGGCGGGGTGGTTAAAATATAAACAGACAACCGACAACCGATAACAGACAACAGAAAACATGATTTACTCCTTCAAAGGACATATACCCGTAGTACACGAAAGCAGTTTTGTGCATCCATTAGCTGCGGTGACAGGTAATGTCATCATTGGTAAAAATTGTTATATCGGTCCGGGGGCGGCTATTCGAGGCGATTGGGGAGAGATTATTTTGGAAGATGGGGTAAATGTGCAGGAGAATTGTACGATTCATATGTTTCCAGGGAAAAGCATCCGCTTGCAGGAAAGCGCCCATGTAGGTCATGGCGCGGTGATCCATGGTGCACAGCTTGGAAAGAACTGTTTGATTGGGATGAATAGCGTGATTATGGATGATGCGGTAATCGGCGATGAATGTATCGTAGGGGCCATGAGTTTTGTAAAGGCAGAAACCGTCTTCGAAGCACGTCAGTTAATCGTCGGAAACCCAGCAAAAGCAATTCGGGAAGTAAGCCTGGAGATGATCGATTGGAAAACAGCAGGCACCAAATTATACCAACAGCTGCCGACTGATTGTCATCAGAGTTTAAAGGAAGTGGAACCCCTAAGGGAGATTCCTTCTGATAGACCCGTTCAAGAAAATTTTTATCAAACATTGCAAGAACTGAAGAAGAAATAATGGGCCTTATAGAATTCAAAATGCCCCGACTTGGGGAAAGTATTACCGAAGCAGCTATCATAAAATGGTATAAAGGACCAGGTGATACCATTGAAGCCGATGAGGTATTGTTGGAAGTGGCCACCGATAAGGTGGATTCTGAAGTTCCGGTAGAGTTTGATGGAAAAATCGTTGAACTCAAATACAAACCCAATGAGGTGGTAAAGATTGGGGACACCATTGCTTTAATTGAAAGTAACGGCGAGGTAGCTCCAAAACATCACACTTCCAAAAAGAAACCTCAGGAAAATAAAAAGGAAACGGAGCCGATTCGTTCAAATAGAACATATACTGCTCCACAGACCACGGCTTTTCAAGTAAATCAAAATTTGTTCGTTTCTCCTTTGGTCGACAGCATCGCCCGGGAACATCATATCAGTTACGAAGAATTGGCTAGAATTCCTGGGTCTGGAACCGACGGACGACTCCGAAAAAGCGATGTGATGCAATACATCAAAGAAGGCAGGCCGTTTAAATTTGCTCAGCCGGTAACTCCACCAAGTGGTTTTCAAGTTCCGGATTTGAAATTGGACAAGGGCAAAGGAAAGATTGTAGAAATGGATCGTATGCGTCAGTTAATTGCCGACCACATGGTCTTTAGCAAGCATACATCGCCACACGTTACAGCATATGTGGAAGCCGATCTCACCGAGATGGTGAACTGGCGAAACAAAGTAAAGGAAGACTTTCAGAAGAAATATGGAGAGAAACT
>CAZOSF010000189.1:0-1634 GCA_964582415.1 uncultured Alteromonas sp. | reverse complement strand
CATTACCCACATCCCAATACTCTTGACTCTTGATTCTTGACTCTTGATTCAAAAACCTTCAACCATTTATCGTACATTTAAACAGAACAAAAACACCAACCAAAATTCTTATCCTATTCTATGCAAATCATTAAAACCAAAAAAACCTACGATGTCGTAATTGTTGGCTCTGGGGCTGGCGGGGGTATGGCCACAAAAGTGTTGGCCGATGCGGGTCTTAAAGTGGCGGTAATGGAAGCGGGACCCTATTTCGATCCTGCCGAACCGAGTCAGCAAACCCAATTAAAATGGCCCTATGAGTCGCCAAGGAGGGGTGCCGGAACACGCCGGGACTTCGGCGAATTCGATATGGCCTATGGAGGTTGGCAAATTGAAGGGGAACCCTATTCCCAAATAGGGGATACTCAATTCGATTGGTTCCGTTCCCGTATGCTCGGTGGCCGTACTAATCACTGGGGGCGTATCTCCCTGCGTTTTGGCCCACGAGATTTTAAAGGGAAAGAACGTGACGGCCTGGGTGAGAATTGGCCTATTGGGTATGAAGACATCAAACCTTATTACGATAAAGTGGATAAACTGATTGGTGTTTTTGGAAGTAATGAAAAGCGGTATAACGATCCGGATGGCTTTTTCTTACCCCCTCCAAAACCGCGATTGCATGAGCTGTATTATATCAAAGGGGCTAGAAAGGTGAACGTGGATGTGATTCCGTCACGATTATCCATCTTGACCAAGCGTATCAACAACGATAGAGGGGTATGCTTCTACTGTGGACAATGTAACCGCAGTTGTATGGCCTATGCCGATTTCTCTTCGGGTTCTTGTTTGATTTTCCCTGCCCAGAAAAGTGGGGGACAGGTAGACCTTTATGTAGAGAGCATGGTGAGTGAAGTGACCTTGGATGAAAATGGAAGGGCGAAGGGCGTAAAATATATCAACAAGCAAGACCGACAGCAGTACGAGATTTCCGGAAAGATTGTGATATTGGCAGCTTCGGCCTGTAGTTCTGCTAGAATACTGTTGAATTCCAAAAGTGAAAAATACCCTAACGGACTCGGGAATAGCAGTGGTTTGATTGGGAAATACCTGCATGATTCTACCGGGACCGACCGCGCGGTATTTGTGCCCGAATTGATGAACCGTAAACGCTATAATGAAGACGGGGTAGGAGGACTCCACGTGTATTCTCCTTGGTGGTTGGACAATAAGAACTTGGATTTCCCAAGGGGTTACCATATTGAGATTTGGGGAGGCATGGGCATGCCGAGTTACGGCACTGGCTTCAACCCAAACTCCTTAAACAAATATCTCGGACTAAAAGTAGGAGGCTATGGGAATGGGCTTCGCGAGGATGTAAAGAAATTTTATGGTTCGGTGATCGGTATGTCCGGACGTGGGGAAGCCATCGCGCGGGAGGACAATTATTGTGAAATCGACCCTACCAAGGTGGATGAGTTTGGAATACCCGTATTGCGATTCCATTACAAATGGTCTGATTTTGAACGGAAGCAAGCCAAGCACATGCATGAAACTTTTGAGGAAATTGGTCATGCCATGGGGGGGATTGTCCTAGGCGACCGACCTGGGGAAGATCGCAATTTCGGACTCCACAACCCTGGACGAATCATCCACGA
>CAZOSF010000188.1:0-1656 GCA_964582415.1 uncultured Alteromonas sp. | reverse complement strand
GAGGGGGCATCGACTCCATGGTGAGCATATTATGAAGTCGGTCCGCAATCTTAATTATGATTACCCGAATGTCCTCATTCAAGGTCAACAACATCTTTCGGAAGTTTTCTGCCTGAAGGGAAACATCGCTCTGGTATTCCAAGGCAGATATCTTAGTGAGTCCATCTACAATTCGAGCTACGGTTTCACCGAACATTTGCTCGATATCGTTTAAGGTGTAGGGAGTATCTTCTACAACATCATGAAGCAAGGCAGCAGCAATGGAAGTGGCATCCAATCCGATTTCCGAGGCAACAATTTTTGCAACGGCAATAGGGTGGAAAATGTAGGCTTCGCCGCTTTTCCTTCGCTGTTCTTTATGGGCATCCACAGCCACATCGAAGGCAGAACGAATCAGCTTTTTGTCTTCGGTAGATAGGGTGCGATAACTAATCTTGAGTAACTCCTTGTACTGTTTCGCAATCTCTTTGTTTTCCTCTTCTATCAGGGCTTGAGTCATACTCTAAAATTACAATAAAGTTTAATACGTGACAAAGTTCCTTACTACCAAAGATACAAACTTTGGGTTCTTGGTAATCTACTGAAAACTATCTGTTTAGATGGTAATTTTAAGTCAATCTTTCTTTTTTCAATGCATCAAATCGCTGAAGTAAGGTGGGATGGGAGTAATGAACCTTCACAAAGAGGGGATGTGGGGTTAGGTTGCTAAGGCTATTTTTTGATAATTTTTTTAAGGCCGAAACTAATGGTTCTCCACGATAGGAGGCCTTAGCATACGCATCAGCCTGGTATTCAAATGCTCTTGAAAGATAATTCATCGCCAATCCCAATACTTCTGAAATAGGCGTATATAGGAGTCCAAAAGCGATAATACCGATATGAAAAGAAGGCTGTGCAACCCCCAGGGCTTCAGAAAAAATGGGTTTGCCTACAAATAGTGAAAATAGCCAAAGTAAAATCCCGCTAGAAAGGACGCCGATGGCGAGGTTGTAGAGAATGTGATGTCTTTTATAGTGGCCCACCTCATGTGCCAGGACTGCCACGATTTCCTCTTCTTCCAAGTCATTGATAAGTGTGTCGTACAAGGTCACCCTTTTCTCCCTTCCAAAGCCTGAAAAATAAGCATTGGCCTTGGTACTTCGTTTGGAACCATCGATTACGAATATGTTTTTAAGATCGAACCCCACTTTCGATGCATAGGCTTCGATTTTTTCTCGCAGCGTACCCGCAGGCAGCGGTGTTTGCTTGTTGAATAGGGGTACAATGATTCGTGCATAGAGCATATTCACGGCGATAGAAAAGACCGAAAGTACCCCCCAAGCATACAACCAAAAGTTGGGCCCCATCCAATGGTAAAGCCAGACTATAAGTGTGTAAAGTCCTCCTCCTACAACGATTCCTAGCAGGGCCCCCTTTATCTTGTCTAGGACGAAAGTTTTCTGGGTAGTTTTATTGAAACCGTAACGTTCTTCGATTACGAAGGTGTGGTAATAGGAAAAGGGTAAACTCAAGACCGCATTGGCACCTAAAATAATTCCGAAGAACAATAGACCAATAATTATTTCATTATTTGCCAGGGAACGGGCGAATCTGTCTACATATTCAAAGCCATCTAAGAAGAAAAAAAGCAAGGTGGCAATGATGGATACACTGCCT
>CAZOSF010000187.1:0-1674 GCA_964582415.1 uncultured Alteromonas sp. | reverse complement strand
TAAGGTTTTAAAACAGTACAATCAAAACCCGTAACATCATACCCGTTCAAATTATGAAATCAAAACGTCTATTTATGAGCATCATCGCCATTTTTTTATTGTCATTGGGAATGGCACAAAACGAAGTGGTCATTGGAAAAGTAGACCATTTAAATTCTAAAATTTTAAATGAAGAAAGAACAATCTGGGTTCATTTACCCATTAATTACCACCCAGAAAAACATTATCCAGTAGCCTATTTATTGGATGCCAGCGTACAATTCTATTCTACCATAGGACTGATCAATCATTTCAGCTACTCCAATATGAATACACTTTGCCCAGAAATGATTGTAGTAGGCATACTAAATACCGACAGGACAAGAGATCTCACTCCCTACAAACCGGATCCCGTCGACCCAATGATGCCTCCACAATTCATAGAGGGATCGGGCGGTGGAGACAATTTTCTTTCATTTTTGGAAAAGGAATTGATTCCTTATGTGGAATCAAAATACTCTACAGCACCATATCGGCTGTTTATCGGGCATTCTTTTGGTGGCCTTACCGTGCTAAATACCTTTTTGCATCATCCCAAACTTTTTGATGCTTATATTGCCTTAGACCCAACAGCCAATTGGGTCAAGGGTAGAATTTTAAAGGAATTCGAAGCGGCCGCTTTAGATGCAAAGAAATTTGACAGAAAGGTATTATACTTAGGTATCTCAAATATCGATATCGGAAAGGACTTGAATGAAACTCTTTCCGAAGATGATTTTATAGCAGATAATTTGAAAAGCCAACTTGCTATCGTGGAATTCTTGCGCAAACACCCCTTGGGTCAATTAAGATTTGAAAGTAAATTCTATCCTGATGAAATGCACACCACGGTTCCATTAATTGCCTCCTATGATGCCCTTCGATTCATTTTCGACTACTACAATCCTAAACTCACCATGGAGGATTTCTTAAATCCTAAAAGCCCCATTGCCATGAGTTTGGAAAACCACTATGGAGAGGTATCCCTACGTTTGGGCTATGAAGTGCTTCCAGAGGAAGGATTTGTGAATATGATGGGATACCAGTTCTTAAGTTTAGATCATCTTAAAAAGGCCGAAGATTTATTTCTCTTAAACACAAAATTATATCCCAACAGTGCAAATACCTATGATTCCCTTGGGGATTGCTATATAGCCGCAGGGGAAAATGACAAGGCGATAGCCTCCTTCAAAAAAGCGCTTACACTGGGTAACTCAGAACAAACAAAACAAAAATTGGAAGCCCTTACAGCAAACTAATAATTATAGTAACAATCATTAAGACAAACGTATCATAAAACTATACAGATGAATTGCCGCTTTGATAAGCGGCAATTCTTTTTTGAAAGGCTTAATAATCTATGGAAATCGTTATTGGCAAAGTGTATACCACCCTTACAGGTTGTGAATTCTGCTTCCCAGGGGTCATCTGAGGAAGGCCGCTAATCACCCGTGCAGCTTCTTGAGCCAAGTCATCAGCACCCCTGCTTACTGACTTAATCTCCGTGACCTCCCCTTTTTCGTCTATGGTAAACATAACGTGTATCTGCTTACGCTCACCAGGATAGCGATCAACAAAAGCATCTGTTCTAGACTTCTTCGCAACAAATTTTTGAATCTTTTCTTGGAAACAAGCCAGTCGCTCCTTTTTATTTCC
>CAZOSF010000186.1:0-1710 GCA_964582415.1 uncultured Alteromonas sp. | reverse complement strand
GGCTGCACGACATATCAATGGGACGGCGATCATGTATGCGGATAAAATTACCCGCAGTATGAAAATAACCATGGAAGAAACCGAATATAGAAGACAAAAACAGATGGCCTATAACAAGGAACATAACATCACTCCTACGGCTATTAAGAAGTCTTTGGAAAATGCTTTGACCAAAGAAAAGGTAAATGCCTACACCTTTGAGACGGCCCAAAGTTTAGCGGCAGAAGAGAACGACAACTTCCTGACAAAGTCCCAACTTGAAAAGAAGATTAGGGACACCCGTAAGGAAATGGAGAAAGCGGCCAAGGATTTGGATTTCATCATGGCCGCAAAACTTCGCGATAAAATCAAACAGTATCAGAAACAATTGGAAGGTGTCGAGCATTGATCACTTTTAGGAGGCTCATTACATCGCGACTGAGAAAAAGAAAATTGAATAGCTTATAAATGGAATATCCCGAAGATTCAAAGCGCATCAACAAAGCAATTGGCGATAGTGGGTTTTGCTCTCGTCGTCAGGCAGACGCCTATATCGAAAAAGGACAGGTGACTATCAATGGAAAGGTAGCTACCTTAGGGGATCGGGTGGTTCCAGGAGATGATATAAGGGTGAATGGTAAGAAAATCTTAGAGAATGAAAATGATGTCTATATTGCTTTCAACAAACCCGTGGGAATTACCTGTACTGGTAATCCAAAGGTAAAGGATAATGTAATCGAATATATCAACCACAAGGAACGTATTTTCTATATCGGTCGATTGGATAAACCTAGCGAAGGCCTTCTACTTCTTACCAACGATGGTGATATTGTAAATAAGATTCTTCGCGCCAGTAACGAGCATGAAAAAGAATACATTGTTTTTGTAGACAAGCCAATAACGCAACACTTTCTACGCCAAATGCGTAATGGGGTCCCCATATTGGATACGGTAACCAAAAAGTGCGAAGTAGAACAGCTGAGCAGGTATAGCTTCAAAATAATTTTGGTTCAAGGCCTCAATCGACAAATTCGTCGTATGTGTAATTATTTAGGCTACGAAGTAGTATCCCTCAAAAGAATTCGTGTTATGAATATTGAATTGGGGGATTTACCCATCGGAAAATGGCGAAATCTTACTGCCTCTGAATTAAAGGATCTTAAGGAAATGATCAAGGACTCTGACAATCGGCCCCATGAAGAGCGCATCGCCAATCGACCAAAGGGCAAGCGCAGAAGAATGTAAAAAAATAACCGCGTGCCGATTGAGGAGCACGCGGTTTTTCAACTAACTAACCAAATTAATTTCAATTATGAAATCTCAACCATTCTTTTTATTTCCTTGGCTTCCTCTACTTTAGGAAGTTCTATTCTTAACACCCCATTTTCGTAGTTTGCTTTTACCTTTTCCTTATTGACTATTTCAGGCAAAGCGAATGTACGCTCGAAAGCACCGTAATTGAACTCTCTTCTGGTGAATTTGCCATCTTCCCTATTTTCAGTAGTTGTTTCGTCGGAAGAAACGTGGGAGGATACCTTTAATTTATCTTTTTCAATTTCAATAGCGATATTGTCCTTTTTCAATCCAGGTACCGCTAATTCGATGACAAAATTCGCAAAATTCTCCTGGATATTGACCGCGGGAATGCTAAATCTTTCATAATTTATAGCATCCAATCTATTTTCTGGAAAGAATTCATCAAAAATAGAGGGCAACCAATCGTTATTTCTT
>CAZOSF010000185.1:0-1721 GCA_964582415.1 uncultured Alteromonas sp. | reverse complement strand
ACCATGGGATACCCGGTATAGGTATGGGTAAGCGCGAAAATGGCGCCGCTCTTTTTGAAAATGGCTTCCAGTTCCAGGGCTTCCGCATAGCTCATGGTCATGGGTTTTTCACAAATCACGTGAAAGCCGCTTTCCAATAGTTTCTTGGCCATCGGGAAATGCAGGAAGTTGGGAGTAAGCACCGAAAACACCTGAATGCGTTCCGATTCGGGCAACTTCAATTCCTCCGCTACCATCGTATCAAAATCTGGGTAAATGCGATTGGTGGGGATTCCTATTTTTTCAGCAAAGGCCACGTTGGCTTGAAAGTCTGGATTGAAAACAGCGCCTGTGAGTTGATAGGCATCAAACATACTAGCAGCCACTCGGTGTAATACACCTATAAGGGAATCGCCTCCTCCTCCGAGGACACCCCATCTAATTTTCGTACTCATGTTTTTATTCTTTGTATTCTATTTTTTCATTTTTAAACAATACCACAAATAGCACCATTACTGCCGCGGCGAAGATAGCTGGGAACGTCCAAATCGAATTCCAGACGTGACCTCCATCTTCCAATAGGTTGGCATCGGTGACCTTTCCGGCGACATAGAATCCCACCAGCATTCCCACGCCATACGTGGCTAGGGTGATTAACCCCTGTGCGGCACTTTTGATTTTTGCCCCCGCTTTACTGTCGGTGTAAATCTGTCCGGAGACAAAGAAGAAGTCATAGCAGACCCCATGCAAAAGGATTCCGATGAGAATCATAAACACCAACTCGCCGGCATTTCCGTAGGCAAAGAGTAGATACCGAATTGTCCATGCCAACATCCCCACAACGATGGTCATTTTAAAACCAAAACGTTTAAAGAAAAACGGTAGCAGCAACATGAATAATACCTCGGAAACCTGTCCCAAGGACGCCTTCCCTGTAGATCCTGAAATACCTATTTCCACTAAGTAAGGGCTCAGGTTTTGATAATAGAAGGCCAAGGGGATACAAATCAATACCGAAGAAAGGAAGAACACCAAGAAGTTGCGATCCTTCAATAATTTTAGGGCATCCAGTCCAAGAATATCGGAAATACTAA
This sequence comes from uncultured Alteromonas sp., assembly GCA_964582415.1. Taxonomy (GTDB): domain Bacteria; phylum Bacteroidota; class Bacteroidia; order Flavobacteriales; family Flavobacteriaceae; genus CAZOSF01. The sequence continues at coordinate 648 of CAZOSF010000185.1, read as the reverse complement.
CAGGTCCTTCGCTAGGTTTTGGTGGGGTTTTAGGAAGCGTGAAGCTGTATACCCCTAAAATGGCAGAAGCAACGGCCGTCATAAAAAAGGTTTTGGAAAGCATTCCGGTGGCAATATTTTCCGCGGAATCCCAGGCCAGGAAACTGATGGTAAATCCCGCTACAATCCATCCTATGGTTCCCCAAACACGTATAAAGGGGAAGGATTTCGCGGGGTCTTTCAGTTGGTTGAAGGACACCGAATTGACCAATGCTAAGGTGGGCATGTAGGCAATCATATACCCTAAAACGTAAGGATAGAAGGTGTTGAAATCGGTGGACACCGACATCTGATACATTAAAAAGGCTCCTACCAGGTGCAAGATGCCCAAGATACGTTCCGCGTTAAAAAAGCGGTCGGCAATGAGTCCGATAATAAAAGGAGCCACAATGGCACCCCAGGATTGGGTGGAAAAGGCCATGGCCGTTTCCCCTCCCGAAGCAGATAGGTTATTGCCCAAGAAGGTTCCTAGGGTAACGAACCAGCCTCCCCAAATAAAGAATTCAAGGAACATCATCAGGGAGAGTCGGATATAGGTTAGTGTTTTCATGTTGATTATTTAGTTTGTTGGTATGCTTTCAGTAAAAGGTCTTTTGTGAGTTGAATACC
>CAZOSF010000184.1:0-1755 GCA_964582415.1 uncultured Alteromonas sp. | reverse complement strand
AGTTTTTCAGAAAAATGGGCATGGCCACTGGGGGTGGCATAGAATCCGATGTGCTTGGCAAAAGCGGCAAAATACACTAATGGTTTTCCGCTTAATTTATATCCAGGCATGCCATAGGAGATGCCTTCGGTCGCCTGTGGCGCATTTTCCAAGATGATATATCTGATTTGCGACAATATCGAACGAATTTCTTCCGGAAAGGAACAAAGGTAATCGTCAACTGATTTTATGTTCGGTTTCATCTATTAAAGGTAATCAATATCCGATGTTATTTTAAAAATTTAGGAAGGAAGGCATAAAGCAGAGGCTCCTAAAATGGCCAAATCGGAATGTGTGGACACCTCAATGGTGAGGTTTTCAATCTGTTTAGGATAATCGAAGGTGCGGATAACCTCCCACATAGATTGTTCAAAAAGGGCATATGCTTTCGATATGGAGCCACCCAAAATAATGGCCTCTGGGGCGTACATAAAAAGGATAATCTTGATAGCTTCTCCTAAATGCTTTCCAAATTCTTCAAACGCCAGTAAGGCTGTTTCGTCTCCCTTAAGCGCTTTGTCATGTAATAATTTGGCAGAGGCGTGATATTTCCTTTGGAATAAAAAACTACCAGCGTATTCTTCAATGATTCCCTCTTTATAGGGAAGCATACCTATTTCCCCAGCTCCACACATCACCCCATTGTAGAGTCGATCGCCAATGATCACCCCCATTCCCAAACCGGTGCCAATGGAAAGACCCACGAAGTTGTGATAGTTTCTTCCTTTGCCAAATAGTTTTTCACCCAAGGCAAAACAGTTCGCATCGTTGTTTATTGCTACGGTAATACCGTAGCGATCCTCCAACAGCCGTTGCAAGGGGACTTCCTTCCAAGCCGGGATGTTCTGAATGTCGTAGATGATTCCTGTTTTCGGATCGACAATCCCAGGAACTCCAACGCCGATACCTTTTACCTCCGATGATAGGAGGGCGTCAAGGTTTTGAGTAAGGATGGAGAGGATTTCCTCTTTACTCGCTTTATTGGAGATCGTTTGCTGACAGCGATCCCCTACACGGTTTTGCTGTACGCGCCCCATGCTGAATTTCGTCCCCCCTAAATCAACGCCGATGTAACTCATTGAATTCACGATTCACTCTTCTTAAACGATAAAGTCTGATTGCTTATCAACGGTTTGGCCCAAAATCCGATGGAAAGCATAAAAGCCAAAGGAACCAATAAAAATAAAATACCCGATTGAAGGTTTATGTGGTCTCCAATGGCCCCAACAATAAGCGGCATGATAGCGCCTCCCGCGATCCCGGTGCAAAGTATTCCCGAAAGAGATCCATGTAATTTTCTTACCGAATTCAATCCTAAGGAGAAGATGATCGACCACATAACCGAGATGCAAAATCCGATTGCTGGAAAGGCAATAAGTGCTGTGGAAGACGAACCAAAGACTGCCAATAATAGGCAAACCATGGTCGCCAAGGTGGCCAAGATAAGTACCTTCCTACTATCCATAACCTTGAGCAGTAATAAGCCCAGCAAACAGCCCACTGTAAGCATCGCCCAAAATAGGGCCACGGTATTGGCGCCTACCGATTGGGGATCCATACCATGATATTCGTGTAAAAATTGGGAAATCCAATTCCCAATGCCCTGCTCTGTTCCCACGTAACAGAAAATCCCAAGGAAATACAACCAGGTCCATTTATTCTTTAACAAGGACAAGTAGGAGGCTTTGTCTCCAGCTTTCTCATCTTCTTTTTTGG
>CAZOSF010000183.1:0-1770 GCA_964582415.1 uncultured Alteromonas sp. | reverse complement strand
AACAGACAACTGAAAACCGACAACTACCTACCACACTATAGCACATACTAGGCTCGTCGGTTAAGTGAGGAGTGTCCTCGGCTCAACTTTAATGCCTTTTCAAAATTTTTACAATTCGATTATTTATGATTTCCGACAAGTTCCAATTGTACAGTTTAGAATCGGTGGTGCTGTAGAACTCGACAATAACAGCATCAAGATCTTTATGGTATTTGGCAAAACTTTGGTAGCCCGGAACCCAACCACCATGTTCAAACTCGTAGAGGGAAGCATAGAGTTCCTGTTCTCCCGGCTCAAATAGGGATCCATCATTCAGTGCCCTTACGAAAGTGCCTACGTCTTCCGCAGTGGCAACCATGCCGTGATCGTCTCCCTTTAAATCATGGGGATGCCCCACATGATAACCGCTCATCACATCGTCTAGATTCACTTCACTTAGCGAACCGAAAGTATGGTTCAAATGTAACGGGAGGAGAATTTCTTCTCGAATAAATTGAAAGTTAGCATAGCCTAACGCATCATCCATGATCTTATTGATCAACAGGTAATTGGTGTTGCAGTACTGGTAATCTTCCCCAGGTGCAAAGTTGGCAGGTTGGTCTAGAATCAAAGCTAAACTCTCTTCATAGGTCTTTGTGGGTGCTGCCCAAAAATTATAAGTATCCGTAAAATTGGGTAAGCCACTTCGGTGCTGAAGCAGAAGCCGTAAAGTTATTTTATCGGCGTTCTCGATCCTTCCCACCAATTCCGGTAAATAATCGGCCACTGTTTTATCCAGTGAGAGTCGGCCATCGCTTACCAATTTGGTAACTGCAACGGCATCGTAAAGTTTACTGATGCTGGCAATCTTAAACAAGGCATGCGGATTGGCCGGTATCTTCGATGCCCGATTATGCCAGCCAGCGGCAACATACTGTGGGGGTTTGCCAGCTTGGTCTACATAAACAATCATGCCATCAAATCCGTGGTCAATGGCCTCATTGGCTTGTTCCTGTAAGGTATCGGGTAGAGGTAGAATCCATGCCTTAACCAATAACCAAGGAACAAAAAACAGGGAAATACCCGTGCCTAAGAATAACACACTTCTTACTATCCATTTGGTTCGTTTCTTTCTCATTTTTTCTACTAACTTTTCACTCATGAACAGTACGCATAGGGCTGTTACTGAGCTTATTTGGTTGCATTTTCTTTAAGTAATGCATATACTTTCACCATTTCATTCTCCTCCAGTAGCTCTTTTTCAAATTGAAATTGAAGCTTTTCAAGCACCCGTATGGAACCTGTGTTTTCTGGCAGCACCATGGCGATGATCCTATCCAGGCCTAGTTTGGTAAACCCCAGGTCTACGGAAGCTTTTGCCGCTTCTGTGGCAATTCCCTTGCCCCAATATTCCCTCATAAAGCGATATCCAAGATCTACTTCATCCATATCTTCCAGATACTTTAGACCTGTAAATCCGATAAACGTATTTTCTGCTTTCCATACCACCGCCAATCGACCAAAGCCGTGCTTTTTATAATCTCCAAACACATTTTCGACGATCCTGCGTTCTATTTCTTCCATGGAAACCACCCCACCATCACCCGTATATTTGCTTACTTCCGCATCTAGGTTCATTCGATAGGAAGGACCAATATCCTCTCGGGTGAAAGGCCGAAGTAGGAGTCTTTCCGTCTCTATAATCAAATCTGAATCCATCATAGCTTAGGCTTTTCATAAGCAAACAGCTTCCTAAGAACTATCGGCCTGGCTTTCAAGTTACGTTTTTAT
>CAZOSF010000182.1:0-1780 GCA_964582415.1 uncultured Alteromonas sp. | reverse complement strand
ACAATTGTGGGATTTATTTAGTGTTACCCACGCGATGCAATCGCGCGGGAGCGGGGGTTTAGCAATGCTGAATCTAACGATTTGACTCCGTCGAACCTAAAGGTTTCAAGCGGGAGCGGGGATTTCTTCCATTCTAACATTTAGATACTGATAGGTTTTCAATGAAACATGACCGATTGCATTAAGCGTAAGGCGTAAGGAGCAAGACGACTGAAGCAATTCCATTCAACTTAGTAATTCCCTTCATGAGATCACTTCGCCATGCGGGCCTACCTCCGGGTTTACATACCGAAGGTATGAGGTAAACTCGTGAGGACGGTTTTTAATGGTCATCGTTCGATTTTGCGTCCCTGAGTGCAGTATCCTTATCTCTTACTAAAAACATTCACGAAGGGACCTTATACTCCGTCTATGATACTGTCATCCTGGCGCAGGCCAGGATCTTGTTTATAATGAGTACTCAGGAAGGTAGAGATCCTGACTTTCGCCTGCCTCCTGCCATATGCAGGTAATCCCGGCAGGCAGGTCAGGATGACAAAATAAGGGGGCCGACAACCGAAAACCGTTACAAACTGCAATCGCCATTGGCGATATCGTCCAAAGTAGGATTATAGGCATTATTGGAAGCATCAAAGAGCCCCACATTTCCTTCTTGAGAGAGGGTGGTGAGGGCGCAGAGATCGGTAAGCATGGGATTGTTTCGAATGAAAAATATATTTTCCACATGGCTAAGCGATTCCAGTCCTTGCAAACTACTAAGATTGGCGTTGTTCTGCAAGTAGAAATCATAGTTTACCGTGGTGAGGTTTTGAAAACAGGCTAAATCTTCCAAAAGCGGCATTTCTTCAATAGTAATACCATATGCATTGAAGGATATATTACAAAATAGGTCGATATCCCCCAAAAGTGGATTGTCAACTAAGGATAGGCTACCTATGGAACTAAGGCTTTGGAGTTCGTCTAAGCTGGTCAATGAAGAACAACCTCCAATATTCAATTCATCGGTATGGGTAATATTTTGCAGTCCGCCAATGCTGGTCAGATTGGAAAGCCCTCCTAACGAGAGTTGTACCAATTCCCCTGAAATACCTTCCAGTCCATTTAGGTTTTGTAGGGAAGGGCAGGCACCGATGCTTAATTTATCAATATTCCCAGTGAGATTCGAGAGGCCTTCGATGCTGGTCAATAATGGATTATTCAGAAGATACATGTCTACAGTGCCTACACCTTCAGAAGGCCCCATAGTTGTCAATCCCGAAAGGCCATCAATATTGGTAAGTGCATCATTCTCTCGTATATCCAACAATTGGCTCACGTGGTTCAGTTGCTCTAGGCCATGTAGATTCTGTAAGGCAGGAAGTTTGGTTAAAAACAAGGCTTGCCCAACCGATTCTAAATTGCCCAAGGCACTGATGTCTTCAAGGTTGGGTAAATCGTTTATGTTTAAGGTGTTTTCAACGACCTGAAGATGGTTTAAGCCATCCAAGGAGGTCACTGGAATTTGTTGGATTTTTAATCTATACACATGGATAATGCTGGCTAATGGACTTAAATCGGTGATGTCTGAGGCACCAGAAATTGGCGCCTTGATTTCCAACCAACCGTTAATAATGTTATAGTTATTGGCCCCAAAAGCATCTACTTCTGCTTGTGTGAAGATTTGAATATCCCCTTCAAAAGTCAAGCCTTCCTCTACATCTTCCAGTGTAATCTGAAAGCTGGCAGATTCTGAAACATCACCCACACTTACTTGAACCGTACCTGAAATCGTCTGATTTAC
>CAZOSF010000181.1:0-1787 GCA_964582415.1 uncultured Alteromonas sp. | reverse complement strand
CCGGAGAGGGTCATATGATGAATCAAGGCAAGGGCCATCGTCACATCAGGCGCCTATTCTTTCAATCGATCGATCAAGGAAGTCCTTTCGGTATTATTAAATCCTAGGCCCGGAGCGGGTTGCAAAACATCACAAACGAATGGTAGCATATTGGTTTCGTGGTTGTCATGCACCTGACGGTAGTTATAATCTACTGCATTCGTATCGATGTCGGTGACCATTACGTGTTCCACGGCATCCAAGACAGTTCGGGCAAAGGTGCCGTCGTTTCCACCGATGTCAATCAATTTCTTTGGTTTCAATTCAGCAACCCATTCGCGAATCAGTTGCTTTTTGGCTTCAAATGCAGTGGTATCATAATTGGTTTTGTCGTAATAGTTACCCCATTCCGTGGCCTCTTTCAAGTCCAGTTTTTTGATGTATTCGAAGAGTCCTTCCAATAGGGTAGACTGTGCCTTCTTGGAAAGTTTGGCCGCTTTGGTTTCACCCCCATAGTCCTCATTGTGTTTTCGCTCCATTTTTGCCAAGAGATGGATATTGGTAAAGAGCGTAGAACTGAATTTGGTTTTGGAAGGCAACAAGGATGCGATAAGTTGTGGGGGAATCCCATCGATATGGGTTTGCATCATTTTAAAGATTTCGGTACCGTGGTATTTTGCCAACACCAAAGGTCCGAAGAAATGGGTAATGAATTGTTTATAGGCCCTCCAGGGGGTATTTTCTTCGTAAAAATCGAAGGAAAGGGTATCGATAAAAATAGGTTTCCCCTTATGAAAGGTAACATTATAGGCGGATGCATCCTTCAAAATAAAACCTTTGGACAAGGCATACTTTTGAATTTGAAGGGTCAAAAGTGCTGCATGCTTGTACTGCTCGAAACTCCATTCGTAGGGATTGGTAATGAAAGGAACGGGTTCTGGAGTAATCACGATGCGTTCCTCCGATTCAGAAGTTTCCTCATGAGGAATCAACAGTCCTTTTTTGATGAGGGTATCAAAAAAACCGGAATTCTTTAAACGCTGGTATTGCGGAAAATAAATCGGATTAATGGCCCGTCTCAAGACGCCCCCATCATGGAACATATAACCAGAGGGGTCGCGAAAAGAAGCTTGATGAGCATTACTTCGAGTCATTTCCCGGGGTTTCGTCGTCTTCGATATCGATGGAATCATAGGTATCTTCCTCCTTCTTGGCCAGGCCAAAGAAAGACTTCACCTTGTACATCACATTTTTCGAAAACAGCAAAATCCCAGCAGCAGCGGCTACGAGGGCCTGAACAATCATGGCCCCTAAACCTGGGTCGAAGTAGAGAAAGATAATGGAAAATAAGCGCATAGGTTGTCCGTATGTCTTTAGGCTCGCAAAGTAACAAAAAAGAAAGAAATCCTTGCCCTTCCCTTAAACTTTGTTGCGTTTGCGATCTACTTCTTTCAATTGGATTTTTCTCAATCGCAAATGACGTGGAGTTACCTCAACATATTCATCCTTCTGGATGTATTCCAAGGCTTCTTCTAACGAAAACTTGATTGCAGGTACAATTCTAGCCTTATCGTCTGCACCAGCAGAACGCACGTTCGTCAATTTCTTGGTTTTGGTCACGTTCACAACCATATCATCTTGGCGGGAGTTCTCTCCAATCACCTGTCCTTCGTAAATGTCTTCACCCGGATCGATAAAGAAGCGCCCGCGTTCCTGAAGCTTATCGATAGAATATGGAATGGCAGTACCGTTCTCCATAGACACCAAACTTCCGTTCAAACGCTCAGGAATTCCGCCTTTTAGAGGCT
>CAZOSF010000180.1:0-1855 GCA_964582415.1 uncultured Alteromonas sp. | reverse complement strand
GGCAAGCGTGTCATGGAGGCCATCAACCAGCATCATTCCCATCAAAACGAACGTAAACCTGTGGCCATGGGAACTCGAGAGGAAATGGACAACCTCTTTTTGGAAAGTATCCCAGAAGAACCAACAGATGCTTTTAGGGTGCTCGATTTCATTCTGGAGAATGTGATGACAAAATCTACCATAGTTTCTCATCCCAAAGCATTTTCCTTTGTTCCTGGCCCAAGCAATTTTATCGGGGCCATGGGAGATGCATTAGCATCGGGATTTAATGTATTCTCTGGGGGCTGGGCCGCATCACCAGCGGCTGCCGAACTGGAAATAGTGACCATTACTTGGTTGTTGAAACTCTTTGGTTTTCCCGTAAAACAAGGGGGAGGGATTTTCACGAGTGGTGGATCCATGGCAAATCTTACCGCTATTGTAACCGCAAGACGATTGAAATGTGGGGACGACTTTTCAAAAGCGATCATATACCTATCCGATCAGGCCCACTCTAGCAATATCAAGGCCATTCGGATTCTTGGCTTTAGAAAGGAGCAAATCCGTATCATCCCTACCGATCAAGAGTTTCGTTTTGGGGTGAATAAGCTAAAAAATGCTATTGCCAAAGACCGATTGGAAGGCTGGCAGCCGTTCTGTTTGATTGCTACGGCCGGAACTACAAACACGGGTACGGTGGATCCATTGGATGACCTGGCCAAAATCTGTAAGGAAGAAAATCTTTGGTTTCATATCGACGGCGCCTATGGCGGTGCCGCTATTTTAGCCGATAATGGGAAGCAGTTGTTGAAAGGGGCGAGTAAAGCGGATTCCCTTACAGTGGATCCTCACAAATGGTTTTACCAGCCCTATGAAATTGGGTGTTTGCTGGTACGTAACCACCGTTGGTTGAAAAGCACCTTTACCGAAAAACCGGAATACTTGCGGGATGTGGAAGGCAATGAATCTGAAATCAATTTCTATGATCATGGGGTAGAACTCACCCGTCGTTTCCGAGCCCTTAAGTTCTATATGTCGGTAAAAACCTTCGGAATGAAGGCCTTTCGGGAAGCCGTAAATTACAATATTGCCTTGGCCGAAAAAGTGGAGAAAAAATTGCGCAAGAGCCCACATTGGGAAGTAATTTCCCCAGCTACTTTGGCGGTGATCAATTTTCGTTTCAATCCGATAGAAAAGGACTGTACCGAAGCCCAATTGGATGCCATGAACCAATACATCTCCAAAAAAGTCATGCAGTCTCGGGAAGCCTTGTTGGTAACAACTATCTTGAATAAACAGGTTGTGCTTCGTATGTGCCTTATCAATCCTAGAACAACCTTGGTCGATGTAGAAGAAACGTTGGCATTGTGCGAACAATTTGCCTTTGAAAAAATCAAACGATGACCAGGTGTTTTGCCTTGCTTCGGGGAATCAATGTTTCGGGGCATAAAAAAATTCCCATGGCAGAATTGAGGGAAATCCTTACCCAATCTGGACTGAAAGAGGTGCGTACGTATATTCAAACGGGGAACGTCATCTTTAAATCAGAATCAATGGAAGGATTGAATCAGCATATCAAAAAAGCCATTGAAGATTTTTATGGTTGGGAAGTTCAAGTGCTTATTCGAACGATGGAAGAACTTAAGGAGCTATTGGATGCTTGTCCTTTTCCCAAGGAAAAAATGGAGCAATCCTACGTCACCTTGCTTACTGAAAATCCAAAAGAGGAAAACAGAAAGAAGGTGGAAGAGGTGTCGGTGGAAGGGGAGGAATTCCATTTTGGAAATCGGTGCATTTATTTTTATTCTTCACACGGGTATGGTAGGGCCAAATTGAACAACAATTGGTTTGAAAATAAATTAAAAGTGAGCGCTAC
>CAZOSF010000179.1:0-1860 GCA_964582415.1 uncultured Alteromonas sp. | reverse complement strand
AACGCCAATATCAAGGAGATTCGACCGAAAGATGTTTTGATTACGTCACCTGAGGGTGACATTAAATTAGCCAATGACTTTGTGGTAGCGCTAACTGGATACCGCCCGAACTTAACCTTTTTAAGGTCTTTAGGAATAAACTTGTCGGAAGATGAAAAATTGCTTCCACACTATAACCCCGAAACGATGGAGACCAACGTACCCAATTTATTTTTGGCAGGGGTGATTTGTGGGGGGATGGAAACCCACAAATGGTTTATCGAAAATTCAAGGGTGCATGCCGATATTATTGCAGAAACTATTGCTGGCAGAAATTAATATCCGGCATATCTTAAGTTCAATAATTTCCTGGTAGCATCATAAATATCTGGGAATTGTTCCTTTAAATCGGCCGGAGATTCGAAAAAATATTCAGCAAGTACAGCCATGAATTCATATTGGTTGGTAAAGGCATATTCTCGGAAGAATCGAGTTTTATCCAATTTATGGCGCACCTCATCTTGTGTCAAGGTGCGAAGAATATTTTGGAACTGTTTTGAAAATCGATTTGAATCCAAATCCCTACTATTTTTCGATTCCAGCTGCATGGCATGCATGAATTCGTGTATTCCGAGATTTAGGTTGTCATTGCTAATTTGATAGCCCTCTTTGAAATGTTTCCACGAGAGCACTAAAGCCCGTTCACGAGGATTAAATTCCCCTTTGTGATACTTATCGTTTACCTTACTGTAAAATTCTTCTGGATAAATCAGGATGTAATCTATGAGGCCATAATCATAATTTTTACGGCCAAAGGATACCATACACCCAGTAGCAGCAATAAGCACCTTCATCTCCTCGGTCACTTGCAATTCGCCACGGCCAATGAATTTCTTTTCTTTTATAAAACTGGCAATGCGATGTACAAATACCTTTTTCTCCCGTTTGGACAATAAGGAGTAGAAATGAAAATCATTTTCAAGAATGGCGAGTTGTGATTCTGTAAGCTTTCGAAACACCCAATAGTGTCGATAGAACGGTCGGTCGAATTGGTCGGCATACCAGTTTTCAAATACCCTAAATAAAAAGAATCCGAACCCCAGAAGTACAATACCATAGGCATATGGGGCCAACCAACTCACATTCTCATCTGTCTGCAAGAGAAACAGCATACACTAAGATTTGGGATGGGTAAGATAGCGATATTCTCTAAAACTCTCGCAATCAACAAAAATTGCGTGATGAAATCAGGATTTCGAACTTTCTCCTTTGAATTGCTGGGAGTTGTTTTTAAACAATACATTGAACGTGGTTAAAGTACCGTAGCAACGCGTGATATATTGCTGTAAATCCACCTTTTCTTGATCGTCCAAATTGGCACTGGAATTTATTTTTTGTTCCATCACCCGAAGTCGGTCTCTAAGCATAACTATTTTATGAAAAAAGGTTTCGATTGGGATTTCTTTAGAACTCAATGAAGTATCCTTGGGTTGCAATACCATCGATCCCCCTTTGAATTTATCTGCTATGGGGACGATTTCACTGACATCACTCCATTTTTTGAGTAGTTCTCGCAGGGTACGCTCCACTTCATAAAAGCTTACCGTATCCAATTCATCTTCGGAAGCTTCGATCACTTCAAAGTTATCATCCAAGGGTATGGTTTCCAATCCGTTTTCAATAAAGGTTACCCAATACATTTTGGAATCGACATTGGTAACTACTCCTTTTCCAAATTCGGGGTGGTTTATTCTGGAGCCTACGGCTAAAATTGGTTGCATTGCTAGAGATTTAGGTATGAAAAGTAAAGGTAATAAGATTATTTTACTGGAAAAAGGAAGTGGAAAAGCTTCCAAAAAAATTAGAGGAATTAGTATCTTT
>CAZOSF010000178.1:0-1891 GCA_964582415.1 uncultured Alteromonas sp. | reverse complement strand
TGGCATTAAAAAGTTTTTATCCCATTTCTACAATCAAACTTCACTTGTGGTAGATCGAAAAGTAAATCGCACCAACGATTTCAGTAGTTTGAATCCATTTGATAGCGGAGAAGAGGCCTTGGGACTGAATCTCAACTTTAAGAATGTTCTTTTTTATAATAGGGGAAAACAGCATTTTACAACAAGTTATACCTACTTGGTGGGTTCGAATAGCAATTTGATTTCCCTTGGGCTTCAAAAGAGTGATGTGGAAAGTCATCAGTTCAATTTCACACACAAGGTTTGGGAATTATGGCTCACCAGTTTGAAAGGCGCTCTGGGAAGAAATTCGAATGCTTCTGAAAACTTTTCCAACAGAAACTATCGATTGAAAAACAGGGAGCTACAACCCAAACTCACGTATTTAGCCAGTAGGAAGACGCAACTTTCTTTGTTTTATCAGTTTTTGGAAGATGAAAATCAGTTAGGGGAACAAGAGCAACTGACCCAGCAAAAAATCGGATTGAATTTCTCCCACAACAACGTGGAGAAGCTTTCACTTACTGGAGAATTCAATTATATCGACAATCAATTTAAAGGGAGTGCCTTTTCACCGGTTGCCTATACCATGTTGGAAGGCCTGCAACCCGGCACCAATTATACCTGGAGTTTGTTGTTTCAGAAGCGAATTACTAAATATTTGGATTTAAATCTTTCCTATTTCGGCAGGAAGAGTGAGAATTCAAAGACCATTCATACCGGAAGCGTCCAGTTAAGGGCCTTCTTTTAGGGAATAAAAAAGGGCGGATAATCCGCCCTTCTCTATTGTTTCTGTTCAATACTTATTGAACGATAAGCTTCTTAACAGTACCTGCTTGTTTATTGCCCAAACGCACAAGGTAAACTCCTTTGGCTACATAAGAAAGGTCTAATTCGTAGCGATAGGCACCGCCCTCATTCTCCAATCTTCTGTAGAAAATTTGCTGACCAAGGATGTTGTGAAGTGTAAGTTCCAATTTATCTTGGAATTGTGTTGTTTGGAAAGAAATATCAAACAAGTTATTTCCTTTGTTAACAATGATCATCTCGCTACCACCAAATAGATCATTAACACCCAAGGAACCTACATTGGCAATATAGTCTTCTGTCTCGCCGTATTGAGTTTCCTCACATGCGTCATCTGGTACTGGGGCTTGCCAGTTTGATTTAGCGCGCATCAAATGGAAACCAAGTGGTGCTCCAGCAGGAATTTCAAAATCGGTGGTAGCAGTGTGGGTACCACTTCCTTGACCAGGAGCTATAATCCAATCTACAATAACCTTTTCATCAACATCGAATACGAAGTCATCGTTGTAGTCAATCCACACTGTAACGTGTTGATCACCATAACCTGTGGTTACTGTAAGATCATAGGTGTTTCCTGGATCTACGTTCGCCAATTGATCGGTAAAATCACCATACCCTTCACATCCGGAAGGATTATTGATGGTTGTTAAGGAGAACAATTGGAAACCATCTCCAAAAGAACAATCCATTTCTGGCTGACAGTTACTATTGGTTACCGTCTTAGCAGTTGAGTCGTTTGAAGTATCACTATCACCGGGTAAATTCGTGGTAGAAGTCATTGTATAAATTCCAAAGGCTGATAAATCGGCTGTTTGAGAGAAGGTATACATCATGCTACTATTTCCAGCCAAAGGACCCACTACCGTTTCGGTAACAGGAGTACCATTTAAGGTATAAGTTACATCGAAGTTACTTTGCGTAGCCCCACCAAAATTGTTAATCTGTACCGTCACATCCTCGGAAGCCGTTAGGTTGGTTCCAGAAGAAGGAGAAACGATTTGAGAGACACCAATATCGTTGGGCTGTAAATGTGTTACTTGAACTGTGATACAGTCATTGGCATTGT
>CAZOSF010000177.1:0-1902 GCA_964582415.1 uncultured Alteromonas sp. | reverse complement strand
AACCCTCCACATCCAGTTCGTTCGAGGTGTTCACCAAACTCACATCAGCATGGATAGGGGTGAAATGACTCCACTCACAAATGCTTGAGTAAATTTCTGCACCATGCTTTTCTGATAAATTAAAAATCAATTCACCAATGGTTGAGGAAAAATCGTTTAGCATTACATTCGACTTGACCGCCCTTGCTATCAAATCTGAAGAAACTAAGACCGGATATCTGTTTTCACCATTTTTAATACCATACTCCCAACGATAAACGAAAGCACTCTCTCCCAAAATCATTCCTTGATTGATGAGCTTTTTGAAGGACTCCTTAACAGGCGACCACCCTCGGTCATACAAGAATTTTACCCAGAATCTGCTGTATAATAGGTGTCCTGTAGCATGTTCGCTTCCACCGATATAAAGATCCACATCCTTCCAGTAGTTCAAGGCTTCCTCTGAGGCAAACTCCTCACTATTTCGGGCATCCATATAGCGGAAAAAGTACCAGCTACTTCCCGCCCAGCCTGGCATGGTATTCAATTCTAATGGGAAAACCGTTTTATGATCGATTTTATCATTGGCTACCACCGTATTCGATACGGTATCCCAGGCCCATACATCGGCACGACCCAAAGGGGGCTCCCCTTCTTCCGTAGGCAGATATTTCTCTACTTCCGGAAGGGTTAACGGCAAGTATTTTTCATCAATTGCCTGAGGCAATCCGTTCACATAGTAAATGGGGAAGGGTTCTCCCCAATAACGTTGTCTACTAAAAACCGCATCCCGCAAGCGATAGTTCACCTTGCCTTCACCGGCTCCTTTTTCTTCCAAAGCAGCGATGATTTTTTTGGTGGCTTCTTTATGATTCAAGCCGTTCAGGAAATCACTGTTGGCAATGATGGTATTCTCTTTATCGGCAAAGGCTTCTTCACTGATGTCGGCACCTTCAAAGATATTTGGGATGGACAGTCCAAAATGCTTAGCAAAATCGTAATCGCGCTGGTCTCCACAGGGCACCGCCATAACCGCTCCAGTTCCATAACTGGCCAAGACATAGTCGCCAATCCAGATTGGAACTTCCTCTCCAGTAAATGGATGTTCTGCATAGGCGCCTGTGAATACTCCTGAAATGGTTTTTACATCGGCCATACGGTCGCGTTCACTTCGTTTGGAAGTAGCCTCCACGTAGTCTTCTACTGCCTTTCGTTGGTCTGAAGTGGTAATTATATTTACCAATTCGTGCTCGGGAGCCAAAGTCATAAAGCTCACTCCAAAAATAGTGTCGGGGCGGGTGGTGAACACGGCAATCTCTGCGTCATGCCCCTTCACCTTGAAGCACACCGAAGCCCCTTCGGAACGCCCAATCCAATTGGTCTGGGAATCCTTTAAAGGTTGGGGCCAGTCGATGGTATTCAAATCGTCCAACAATCGCTGGGCATAGGCGGTGATGCGCATGCTCCACTGCTTCATTTTCTTTCGAACCACGGGATACCCGCCACGTTCGGAAACACCATTTACAATTTCATCATTAGCCAAGACCGTTCCCAATTCAGGGCACCAGTTCACTTCAGTTTCGGCTAAAAATGTGAGTCGGTATTTTAACAACAGTCCTTGCTGTTCATCGCTACTGAAATTATTCCAGTCATCAGCCGAAAAATCGGGTGTATCCTCATCGCAAATGGCTTTCACATCAGCATTTCCCTCCTTTTCAAAAATTGCAACCAAATCGGCAATCGGGCGTGCCATATCCATTTCTGTATCGTACCAACTATCGAAAAGTTGCAAGAAAATCCATTGTGTCCAACGGTAGTACTCAGAATCGGAGGTACGCACTTCACGGCTCCAATCGAAGCTGAAACCTATTTTATCCAATTGTTCCCGGTAGCGGGCAATATTTTCTTCCGTTGTTTTTCTGG
>CAZOSF010000176.1:0-1922 GCA_964582415.1 uncultured Alteromonas sp. | reverse complement strand
AAAACACCACTGATACGGGAACTATCAACAAGGAACTAGTGCGATTCATTGCTGGTTATGCCGAATACCTTGGTATTTCCTTCTTGAATCGCTTTGGGAATTATGCCCCAGGGGATTTCGGATGTAAAAAGACCAAAGTATTCTCCAAGTTTCTGGAGGAGGCGCTACATGAAGAGGCCCTTTTTAAGGATTCTATCTTTCAAAAGTTCAATCGGATATGATGCGATTTGCCCACATCGTAAATCCGGTACGCGTTCCGGAATCGTCCGATCTCT
Source organism: uncultured Alteromonas sp. (assembly GCA_964582415.1). Taxonomy (GTDB): domain Bacteria; phylum Bacteroidota; class Bacteroidia; order Flavobacteriales; family Flavobacteriaceae; genus CAZOSF01. The sequence goes on along the minus strand of CAZOSF010000176.1, from coordinate 1,647 downwards.
ATCAGGCACAGCCCATTACCTTTGAAAGTATGAAGCGGGCCAAAGAAAAGGCATTACAAGATATTCCCGACCTCGAAATTACCCTACTTAGTTGCCACTATCCTGAGGATGAAGAAATGGTACCTGAGTATTTCGAGAAAACACCCCACCTCACTCGTTCGGTTCGAGACCTACAGGGTTTTGAAAAACAGAAGAAACTTCCTTTTATTCAAGACCTCCTGCAGCATGCCTACCAGCATCAAGAGGCCGATTATATTATTTTTACCAACGTTGATATAAGTCTATATCCGGATTTTTACAACAAAGTATACCGGAAGTTGGAAGAAGGTTTTGATGGTCTCTGTATCAACCGCACTACCTTGGCCGATGGGGTATATACGGCCAAGGATTTGAATCGGTTGTATGATCTAGAGGGTCAACCTCATGAAGGTATTGATTGTTTTATTTTGAAACGCACTTTGATTCCAAAGTTGGTATTGAAGGAATCTATTGTTGGAACCGGTCCTGTTGGATTAATACTCGCCTCGAATCTGTTACACGTTTGCTCAAAATTTATATGGGTTACTGACGGAAAATATACCTTTCATATTGGTGATGATAAGCGTTGGAGAAAAGAGCAAATTACAAGAGATTCATTATTGGTCTACAGTTTTTCGCAGTTTAGGGATGTGTTGCTTGTTTTGTTGGAAAATGAGCATGACCCCATTAAGCAAATTGTAATTCAGTCAAACCTTACCTATTCGAATTATCTTATCGAAAAGTTATCTCTTTTGCAATCTGCCTTAAACAGAAAAATTTTAAAGTGGTACAGTGACGGTAGTATGGAAAAAATTACAAATGTCGAGAAAGAGGCTTCTGATTATCGTTTACAACTCAAAAGTAAACCAAGCAAAAAGAAGCCCTCACTTAAGAACAGGATTATAAATAAACTAAGGAGGACGTTTAAATAAAAAGTATGTTTAATCGTAATAGGAAAAAGAAGGAATTTTTTAAACAATTTGATAATATTTCATCGGAAGGATATGTCTTCATTCATATTCCTAAAAATGCTGGAACTTCCATTTATAAAAGTTTAGGAATGGATAAAACTCGTCATTATACCGTAAAGGAATATGTTAAGATGTTAGGAGATTCGGAATATGATAAATTATTCTCTTTCGCATTTGTGCGTAATCCATTTAGTAGATTCTTGTCTCTATACAATTATGCCCGATTGGAAGAATCGTATTACCATTCGGCAATTAAGCCCGAAGAATCTATACATGGGAAACATATGGATTATGATCTTCTGGCAAATGCCAATTTGGAGGAAGCAGCAACATTATTAGTGGAGGGAAAATTGGTTCACAATCCACCCCATCGCCAATGGAATCCACAATCGTTTTGGTTAAAGGATTCCAACGATGCGTTACGTGTTAAATATTTGGGACGTTTTGAAGATTTGGATTTTCATATGCAAAACGTGTTTCGAATGATAAATAGAATGTATCCGTCGCAACTGCAAAAAATAAATAGTTCTGGTATGGATCCCAACGAATATCGAAAACATATTACTCCAGATGTCAGGAGAATTCTTGAATCATATTATAAAGAAGATTTGGAAAGATTTAATTATGACTTTTAAAATTGACGTCTCTGTAATTATCT
>CAZOSF010000175.1:0-1922 GCA_964582415.1 uncultured Alteromonas sp. | reverse complement strand
GAAGAAGGAGACAGTATAGAAATGCATAACCCCATCACACCCTTTCCTCCAAATGGGGGTTACTTCACTTTAGATTCTATTCGATTACGATTCTTGGTGAATGGAGATTACCGTCATTTTTACTTTTCGCCCAGTGAATCCAATACGATAAGTACGAACAACGCTGTTTGGATTGAAGGATTGGGCTCTTTGTCCTTAATCAATGCTCCTGGTGGCAAACCAGATATTAATGAGGTTGGACATCTGAGTTGTTTTTTTAAAAATGGAGCACAATTCTATGTGAATTTAGATTCCATAAGTGCTTGTGATCCTGTGTTGAGCATTTTCGATGTTACACATCCCATGAATGAGATAGAATTGCGTAACGATGTAGAAAGGAACTTATTTGTTTTACGAAATACACAAGCAGTGCAATGGTTCGGTATTTATGATATATCTGGGAAACAATTAAAATCCAACATCATAATGGAACCAAATAATGAACTTATTGTAACTATGGATGGGTATCCTTCCGGACTCTATTTGATGGTACTTCGTAATGCCAACCATCAAGAAATTAGCTTTAAACTTCCCGTACGATAGTATGAAATTTGAATTCAAATACATTTTTTCATTTGTCCTTTTAGGAAGCACCTTTATAAGCTGTAAAACCCTGAATAGCGATATCACTTATGGTGATATGGTAAAGCAGGCTTCCTCGGAAGCACAAGAAACCTATCAAAATCCCGATTTTGAAACTTGCACGCCAGATGATCGAAAGGAGTTTGGTGACATCATCCTGAAAAATAACCTTTGGGGACGTTCGAAACTTAATAATCCGGAATTGGCACAATTGTGTTCTTATAAGAAGGGAGATTATTTTGGCTGGAAGTGGCAATTGCCAGATAATGCGAGTGGAGTTATTGGGTATCCTGCTCTTCAAATAGGAAGAAATCCATTTGGGAAAGGGACTTCCAACGTTGCAGAATTTCCGGTCCAGGTGAAAGCGATAAAAGCATTACCGGTAAGCTTCGATGTGGAAACTCAAGTAAAACACAAAAAATTCAACCTTTCCTTCGATTTGTGGCTGGCTAACAAAGAGGACTACGGACTTGAAAATATCACCACAGAAATCATGGTTTGGGAAGATTACTTCGATTTCACTTCATTTGGGAAAAAGGTAGCCAATATTATAACACCTTTTGGAACCTATGATGTGCTTATGGGGCATCTTGAAAACCCAAAGTTCTCTCAGGATTGGAAATATATAGCCTTTGTTAGGAATAGTCCGAGAAGCGGTGGGGAAGTGGACCTTGGGTTTTTACTGCATTACTTGGTTCGAAATGGTCATATCTCAGAAAGTGATTATTTTACTTCCATTGAATTTGGAAATGAAATAGGAAATTCCAGTGGGTATACCCTAATCAAGAACTTTGATTGGTCTTTAGTAACCAACTAATTTTCCCTATTAATTTCTTTTTCTGCCCATTTGATAGCCTTTTCCATTTTCTTAAAGGTACGGAAGGGCTTTTTACTAAATAGCTGTTCTACTTGGGCATTGCTTAGATTGATTGGATTATCGGAAACAATGGCTATGGCGGCTAGATTCTTGATTTTGGAAGTTTCGATATATACTCTTGGGTCTACTGAATAGGAGTGAACACGGTGCGTGATATAGGCAAATTTAGATTCAGGATAGTATTCCTTTACAAGAGAGAGTAATTCTTTGTTCATTTTTGGAGACACCACAACCCCTTCGTTCATCCTTGCGATGATATACTGTGGATGAATTTCTGCCGATCCAAATTGAAATAGTACCGTTTTTATCCCCGTCATTTTGCTCAAGTTCTAGCGGTGTAAATAACTATAGTATTTTATATATCAGTTATTTATACTAAAATTATTTATTGAAATTTTATAATGCAAAAATACAACCGAGTATG
>CAZOSF010000174.1:0-1966 GCA_964582415.1 uncultured Alteromonas sp. | reverse complement strand
AAATTCCCGGAAGCCTATCAAACAGGCCCAGAAATCCAGGTATTGGACGATGAACGTCATCCTGATGCCAAGGTGAACAATGGTACCCACACCGCAGGTTCCTTATATGATATGATTGCTCCTTCCCAAAAGGTGGTAAATCCCACGGGAGAATGGAACCTGTGCGAAATTAGCATCAACCATAAAACCAATGAAGGGACGGTAATCCTGAATGGAGTCGAAATCGTGCACTTTCCCGTTGAAGGAGAAGGCTGGGATGCCTTGGTAGCCAATTCAAAGTTTAAGGATTGGGAAGGTTTTGGAGCATATCCAACTGGACATATTGCCTTACAGGACCACGGCGACAGGGTGTGGTATCGTAACGTTAGAATAAAGTCATTGGATTGATTTTATGAGTGATCAGGAACAGCTTTTATTTGCATTGGGGTATTGCCTTTTTATGCTGATTCTATTTCTGATATTCCAACGTTTTCCTCCCAAGAAAATCAATCATTTCTATGGGTATCGAACGAACCGTTCCATGAAAAATGAACATACTTGGAAGGTAGCCAATGACTATTCCATGAATTTGAGTGTCCGGTTGTGTTTATACAGTTTTCTATTTCCGGTACTGTTATATTTCCTATATCCCGAATACAACTTCCTCATCACAGTAATTGTGAATTCGCTTCTTATCATCTCCATCTATTGGTTTACCGAGGCGCATCTGAAGGAGCGATTCCACGAGGACGGCTCGCCCAAATAAATTCAAATTGCCGTCTTCCCGCATCCCAAGGGAAATATGTACCTTTGTAGGAAGAAGTATATGTTATGATACAATCCATGACTGGGTACGGCAAAAGCATCTTGGAGCTGCCGTCCAAAAAAATCACCATCGAGATCAAATCCCTCAACAGCAAGAATTTAGATCTGAACTCTCGCGTACCATCAACCTACAGGGAGAAGGAAATGGAACTGCGTGACCTCATCGCAAAAAGCCTGCAACGCGGGAAAGTAGATTTCAATCTTTTTATTGAAGTGACTGGGGAAGAGACCACTACCGTTATCAATGAAGAGGTGGTAAAGGATTATATCTGGCAATTGAAAAACATTGTGGATGGCGATGCCACCGAACTTTTGAAGATGGCCGTGCGTATGCCCGATGCCCTCAAAACCCAAAGGGACGAGTTGGACGAAGAGGAATACCATAAAATCGTCGATGGGGTAAATGAAGCTCTGGAAGCCATCAACACGTATCGCACCGACGAAGGGAAATCCATTGAAGCCGATTTTAGAAAGCGTATTGAGAACATTCACCAACTCTTGGAAGACGTGGTGAAAATCGACCCCGACCGAATTGCAAACGTTCGTGAAAAACTACAGAAGGCCGTGGCCGATCTGAAAGTGGAGGTGGATGAAAACCGTTTCGAACAGGAATTGATGTATTATTTGGAAAAATACGACATCAACGAAGAAAAGGTACGGTTACAAAACCACTTGGACTACTTCCTTCAAGCCTTAAAATCGAAAGATTCCAACGGAAAAAAGCTGGGCTTTATCTCTCAGGAAATCGGTCGTGAGATCAACACCATCGGAAGCAAGGCAAACTATGCGCCCATGCAGCAATTGGTGGTACAGATGAAAGACGAGCTGGAAAAAATAAAGGAACAATCCCTAAACGTGCTTTAATGGACAAAGGCGGTAAACTGATTGTCTTTTCAGCCCCATCCGGTAGTGGAAAAACCACGATAGTTCGGCATTTGCTGAGTCAGCCAGAACTGAATCTGGAGTTCTCCATTTCCGCCACGTCTCGGAGTCCGAGGGGAGAAGAACAAGATGGGAAAGACTACTATTTCATTTCCACCGAGGAATTTAAAAAACACATCAAAAATGGCGACTTCCTAGAATGGGAAGAAGTGTATCGCGATAATTTTTATGGTACGCTGAAAAGCGAAGTGGAACGCATCTGGGCCGAAGGCAAGAACGT
>CAZOSF010000173.1:0-1997 GCA_964582415.1 uncultured Alteromonas sp. | reverse complement strand
ATCGCCCTTCAAATTAACAACTGGAACGAGGACCGAAAAAACAATCGTCAGGAACGCTATCTCCTTACGCAGCTACTTACAGAATTCCAACGAGATAGTTCCAACCTGGCCAATCAGGCCCGACTCACTTATTACAAAGCAAGGGATGGCAAACGGGTACAACAACACCTCACAGGAAAAGCGCCTATGCCCAGTGACTCCTTGGTTAGTTTTTTGTTCTTCAATGGCAAGGCTCTTTTCTTTAGAAGCCATACCCCGACGTACGATGAAATGCTGGGTTCGGGGAAATTGGCCCTTATTCAAAATGACAGTATCAAATTGCTTATTTCCAAATACAAAAGCAATATCGACTATGCCAAGACTTTTCTGTTTAGTGAAGGTCAAAAGATAAAGGACGATTACAATGTGCATATCCGGAAGTACTTCGAAGGAACCATCATGGCACGACTCTGGCAAAGATCTACGCCAAAAGACCGTGTCATTCCCTCCGAAGAACTTCAAAACTATATGATCGATGTGGAGGGCTTTTCCAATGACCCCGCGTCCGTGTTTCATGTGAACTCCGTTATGGGTGTGGATGCCGAACTCAACTGGCAGTACACCGAACGCTTTAATTTCCGAATCGATGAAATCTTAGCGGCCATTCGAAAGGAATTGAAAGTGGTACGATAAAAGGTGTATTTTTAGCGAATGAAAAAGATTACAATCTTGCTTTTCTGCACCTTGATGCAAATAAGTTGTAGCAAAAATGATGACGGAAGCAACACAGACCAAATCATACCCCCAGAAATCACCATTACCGCTGTCGATTCCATCACAGAATTTACGGCGCAATTATCCCTAAACATTACCAATACTGGGAATGTCACGATTTCCGACAAGGGGGTATGTTGGGGAACTGCCCCCAATCCTTCCATGGATGATACCTGTATTTCGATGGGTAGTGGTTCCGACTCCTTTATGGTCGAACTCACTGGAATGAATTCGAGTACCCAGTACTTTGTTCGAGGCTATATAACCACCGCTGCAGGAACTACGTATAGTGATACTGAAACTTTTCAAACCGATGAATATGTGAGTTGCGGAATCTACGATGGGCATGTAGTATTGCAAACTCAAGAAGAAGTGGATGCCTTTGGTGCATGCAATTATTCGGCCATCACGGGGAGCCTACATATCTACAATTATGGGCAGGGTACTTTAATTACCGATTTATCGCCATTAAGTTCCCTTCAGTCTGTTGGTTATATGCTGAACATTCATAAAAACGATCTACTGCAAGACCTCTCGGGACTTGAAAACGTTGCGTCTTGCGATCTCTTGGTCATTTTCGAAAACAGTTCCTTGCAAAACATCGATGCACTCGGCAATTTACACACCGATGCAGTAACTTTGAATGAACTCCCAATGCTAACAAGTATTGATGGTTTGTCCAGCATTGATCCGGTGTGCCAAAAGATTGATCTTTACGATTGTCCTTTGATTACCAATTTGAACGCGCTTTCCCATATTACCGAGGTGAAGACATTTTTTACCATTCGTAAAATGGCAGCACTACAGGATCTTAGCGGACTTGAAAATCTGGTCGCTGTAGGTATTGAAGCCAATCCCAGTGGTTGCTGTTCGGGGGCTTTTCATATTGGTGAGAATGAAAACTTAACTTCTTTCAATGGGCTGAACCAACTCTCAACAGTCCATCATGGTATTGAAATCGATAACAACAACCTACTCACCGACCTTAGTAGTTTTCCGAACCTAACCAATTTTAACGGCAATGTGGTAATTAATTTTAACGAAGCCTTGGAAAATATTGATGCCTTGAGTTTTGTCACCTCAGCTAACTTTGTCTCAATTTATGCCAACCCCAACCTATTACAGATTGATGGCTTATCAAATCTAGCATCGATATCGTCAGACTTACGAGTAAGTTTGAATACCTCTTTAACCGATTTATGTGGATTGACAACCCTATTGGAACAAGGACCCCTGTGTTGCAA
>CAZOSF010000172.1:0-2019 GCA_964582415.1 uncultured Alteromonas sp. | reverse complement strand
TAACGCATTTCCGTATCGAATCTATGCGGCACAACAAGATAATTCAACGGTGCGCATTCCTCATAGAACGGAAGGTTGGAGTATAAGCGAGGATGATTGGGAGGACACTGCGGGAGGTGAGAGTGCCCATATTGCGGTGGATCCTGAAAATCCAGATATTGTTTATGGTGGAAGTTATGACGGATTTCTAACACGTGTAAATCATGACAAGGGAACGGTGCGAAGCATCAGCGTTTGGCCAGATAACCCCATGGGGCACGGAGCAGAAGCCATGAAATACCGTTTCCAATGGAATTTCCCGATTTTCTTTTCACCTCATAATCCAAAAAAATTATATACGGCATCTAATCACTTGCATGTCACAACCAATGAGGGGGAGAGTTGGGAGTTGATCAGTCCTGATCTTACTCGAAATGACCCCGTCAAATTGAAATCTTCAGGGGGTCCCATCACTCAGGATAACACATCGGTGGAATATTATTGTACCCTATTCGCCGCGGCAGAATCTCCCGTTAAAGAAGGAGTACTATGGACCGGTTCGGACGACGGGTTGGTTCATGTATCTAAGGATGGTGGAAAAAACTGGGCAAATGTCACTCCTAAAGGAATGCCCGAATGGATGATGATCAATAGCGTAGAACCCTCGCATTTCGATGCAGGTACTTGCTACATTGCCGGGACCAAATACAAATCTGGAGATTATAATCCATATTTATACAAAACCACCGATTACGGTCAAACCTGGAAGAAAATCACCAATGGCATCCCCACTGAGCATTTTACACGTGTGGTACGTGAAGACCTCACCAAAAAAGGATTGCTCTATGCTGGTACCGAATGGGGAATGTATATCTCGTTCGACGATGGAGCCAATTGGCAAAAGTTTCAACTGAATTTACCCATTGTTTCGATAACCGATTTGGCCTTGAAAGACAACAACCTCGTCGTTGCTACACAAGGAAGAAGTTTGTGGATATTGGACGACCTTACCGTATTGCATCAACTAGCTTCCGCTAAAGGGAAGGGTAATTATTTATTTCAGCCAAAAGACAGCTATCGAATGGGAGGCGCCTCCCGAAAAGGATCGCTAACAGCAGGCACGAATCATCCTAATGGAGTAATGGTCTATTTCAATTTGGAAGATCCGGCAAATGAAGAGGTAAAACTTCACTTTCTGAAAATAAACAACGATACCATCAAAACATTCAGTACGAAAGGTAAAGAGAACAAGCTGGAGGTGAAAAAGGGAGGCAATCTATTTGTATGGGATACTCGTGGAGAGGGTGCCGAAAAATTGGATGGGATGATTCTCTGGTGGGCGAATTTAAATGGCCCGCAAGCCGTTCCAGGAACCTATAAAGCAGTGTTGGAAGTTGGAGACGACATGCTTAGTCAGAATTTTACCATTCTTCCCGACAAAAATGCAGAGGCAGATGTTGCAGGCATGCAGCGCCAGTACGATTTCATTTCCGATGTTAATAAAACAATCGATCGGGCCCACAAAAGCATCAAGAAAATACGAAACATCAACGCGCAGCTGGAAGCGTTTCAAAAGCAATACAAAGACAATGAGCAAACTAAGGAACTGGTAGAGAAGGCCAAAAACCTTGGTGAGCAATTTGGAGAAATTGAGAAAGCCCTTTACCAAACGCAAAACCGCAGCGGACAGGACCCCTTAAATTTCCCAATCAAACTCACCAATAAGTTGGGGCACCTCAATAGTTTGGTGGGAATGGACGACTTCCCTCCTACGCAACAGGATGTGTTGGTGAAGAATGAGCTTACTCAACAGATCAATGAAGAATTGGCGAAATTCGACCAATTGGTGAGCGAAGAGGTGAAAGCTTTCAATTCGCAGTTTAATGCCATGAATTTGAATTATTTGTTCGTAGACGAAGACTAGATGACCTACTTATATCTAAAATCCCTGCACCTCATTTTTGTGATTACCTGGTTTGCAGGCCTGTTCTATATCGTGCGCCTTTTTGTGTATCAAATCGAAGCTCATGATAAGCCCAG
>CAZOSF010000171.1:0-2030 GCA_964582415.1 uncultured Alteromonas sp. | reverse complement strand
GTTTCAAATTACCAAAACTGAAAAATAAATTAATCGATACGGCCGACATCTATCGCATGCAATTGGGAAAGGGCCAACTTCCGGTTTCCTTGGATACCCTGTGCAGTGAACTTCATGTCCCCGCTCATGACCGACATACCGCCTTGGGCGATGCGGTGATTACGGCACAGATTTTTCAGAAGCTCATCGCCAAAATTCGAAAGCATCAAAATTTAAACCTGGTCGATTTATTCGTTCGACCCAAACAGCATTGGGTATAAATCAATGGTGCCTCTGTTTCAATACGGTTTCTACCTCTTTTAATGAAACTTCTTTTGCCTTTAACAGAATCAGGAAGTGATACAACAAATCGGCACCTTCATTTAAAAACAACTCCCGATTATCATCCTTGGCTTCAATGACTGTTTCAACGGCTTCTTCACCTACTTTCTGGGCTACTTTATTGATTCCTTTTTTGAAGAGGGAGTAGGTATAGGATTTTTCATTTTTGGCTTCAATACGTTGGCTAATGACCTTTTCAAGGGCGTATAAAAACCCTTTGGTGTTTTCTTCGCCAAAACAACTGAAGCTACCCGTATGACAGGTTGCTCCTTGTGGGAGCACCTGAACCAGAAGCGTATCTTGGTCACAATCCAACTGAATGTCCCTTACCCATAAAAAGTTGCCCGAGGTTTCCCCTTTGGTCCATAGGCGTCGTTTGCTTCTGCTGAAAAACGTCACTTTGCCTTCCTTTTGGGTTTTCAGAAAGGCCGCTTCATTCATGTAGCCCAACATGAGAACCTGTTGAGTAAGCTGATGTTGTATGATAACGGGAAGCAGTCCTTCCCCTTTATTGAAATTCGGTTTCATCGAATGGGTATTTTATGGGTTCTTAAATAGTCTTTTAATTGGGGAATGGGAATTTCTCCAAAATGGAAAATGGAAGCCGCCAGCCCGCCAGTTGCCTTCGTTTTTTCAAAAACTTCCAAAAAATGGGATTGGGTTCCCGCCCCTCCGGAAGCGATTACCGGTACCGACACTTCTTCACAAATGGCGGCCGTTAGTGGAAGGTCGAAACCTGATTTGGTACCATCGCGATCCATGGAAGTAAGTAAGATTTCACCAGCGCCAAGTTCTACCACCTCTTTGGCCCACTCGAGGGTTTTTAAAGGGGTTGGCTCTTTGCCTCCATGGATGAAAATGTAATTATCGCCCCTTGATTTTTTTGAGTCTAGGGAAACTACCACGCACTGACTCCCAAATTCACGAGCCAATTCGGAAATCAACTCCGGACGTTTCACGGTGGCACTGTTGATGGTCACCTTATCGGCTCCGGCTTGCAGAATTTTAGAAACATCCGAAACCGAAGTTATTCCACCGCCCACTGTAAACGGAATACTTACCTCATGGGCAATCCGTTCTACTAGGGGTAACAAGGTAGCCCGACGTTCGTCGGTGGCAGATATGTCCAAAAATACCATTTCATCTGCTCCTTCCTTTTCATAGCGGCAAGCCAATTCAACTGGGTCACCTGCATCACGAAGTTCCAAAAAATTGACTCCTTTGACCGTTCGACCGTTTTTAATGTCCAAACAGGGAATGATTCTCTTTTTCAGCATAATTGTGCGAGTGCTTTTAATGTGATTTTACCTTCATACAGTGCTTTACCAATGATTGCTCCTTCACATCCAATAGCCTGTAAGTTTTTCAAATCTTCAAGAGTAGCCACCCCTCCGCTGGCAATAAGTTGTATTCCTGTATTCTCTAGAATGGCTTTGTAAAGTTTTAAGGAGGGTCCTGATAACATACCATCCTTTTCAATATCGGTACAGATAACTTTTTTCACACCTCTTTCCTCGTAGTAAGCGATGAATTCTGTGACTTCCCATTCCGATTGTTGTGTCCAACCATGGGTGGCAATCACACCCTCTTTTGCATCGGCACCTAAGATGATTTTATCATTTCCATAGCTTTTTAGCCATCCCTGAAATAGTTCGGGTTGGTCTACTGCGATACTCCCCCCTGTAATCTGTCGGGCTCCTGAATCGAAA
>CAZOSF010000170.1:0-2034 GCA_964582415.1 uncultured Alteromonas sp. | reverse complement strand
GTTTGTCAGGTCGAGCGGAGTCGAGGTTTGTCAGGTCGAGCGGAGTCGAGACCTAGCCCTTTCCTCGATTTTTAAAATGTGTTTCATTCCTACACACCGAAAGTAATTTCAGAAAGTTACTTTCTCCTTTTGCTAACGCCATTTTTTCTTACTACTCCATTTTTTGATTTTCTTTTCCGAAAGCAGCTGCTGCCGGATACGGCGAAAGAATTTAATCACAAGGGGTTGGTTTCCCTAAAGTAGAATTTTAATTCAATCGAAATTGGAAACCATTAAAACAAAAGTTCTGGAAGTATTTTATGCCTTCATAGAACAAATCGGGCCGGACGAACGCACTAGGATGCCTCAAAGGAAGTCTGTTGTGATGCGCTTTACTTTTGCATTTCAGATTCCAAAAGAGCAATGATAGATTGCATTTCCTCTTGTAATATGGGGCCTTCAATAAAAGTGCCTCTCATATAGCCATAAACAAACACCAATAAGTTTTCATACCTGTCTGTAGCGATCATGTCCAAAAGGTCTTGCTTTAAGGTACTGTTATGTTCCTTTGTGCTTTCTAAGATGCCATGAAAAGTATTGAAATTTAATTTCCGATGATCGATTATAAAGGGATATAAATTCGTCTGAACAAAATTCATGGTATTGGTTTCTTCTTCTTTATAATCGGAGAGTAAATCTTGAAATTTTGAAATTCGCTGTTTCAGGGAATCGTTCGAGATGAGCTCGATTTTTCCAGAATTAATAATAGCGTTATAAATTCCCTGATACGGATCGAATGTATAGTTGTTGCCAATATTTTTCATTAATCGCTGCAAACTATCCAATGGTATTTTTTCAATATCGGGTGCCATAACCAGTTCAATGCTTTTTCTTCTTATCAGATGATTTTCGTAGATCGCATTGAATTTTTCGAGATTCTGACTGAACTCTTGATGAAGACTTTTAATGATTTTTAGCTCTTCATTTTTTAAGTTCCTGTTTGCATTCCAGTTATTTAGTTGAAGGGCAATCAATATCCCAATCACCACCAAAACGATTTCTCCAATGGCATATTTGAGGTACTTTCCTGTTTTGCCATCTGAAAGTAAGTTATGTCTTATATGTTGGAAGAACTTAATCATGGGTAATATTTTCCAACAGTGTAATGACTTCTTCAAGTTGCCTAATAGCAGTGGATACATCTACTTGCTTTCCCATTTCATTACCGATCAGATAGCGCAGATCTTCTTTCAAGCTTTCATCGTTACGCAACTCCGAAACTGCATTGGCAGCAAGAGTAGCATCAAGAGCGATATCACAAGATGGGGGTAAGGAGGTTAGATAGCTATTTCTGATTTTATTATAAATGTCGCCGCATTGCGATCGAATGGCTGTCTGTATGGCATCTGGCATTTTCCCTCTCAAATTCTCCCTGTATCTATTGGTAAGTTTAAAAACCCCTGTTTCCATCCAATCGGTTTCATAATACCGCATTAATGTTGCCTTCAAACTGTCATTTTGAAGGAGATTGATCTGGCCGGACGCAATTAACTCTTTATAGGTGGAGGAGGCAGGATTTGGGTCTTGTAACTGGCTCGCCTGATACATGTCTACCAGATTCTCCACGGGATTGGGTGAAGCATCTGGAGAATTTTCAAAGACTGCAATGGCCTTTTTGGCGTGATATACCACCTGATACGAATAGTTTATCACCGCTTCAAGAATGGCCTTTTCTTCACTAACGTCGTCCAGTAGCCGCTTATAGTATTGTGCTTCTAAATTTGAATCGAGGCGTTGTCGATTCCAGTTATTGATGGAAAGGGCAATCAATATCCCAATCACCACGAGTACAATTTCCCCAATGGCATAAACTAGGTATTTGCTGAATTTGTTTTCCGAAAGCAGCTGCTGCCGGATACGCCGAAAGAATTTGATCACAAATAGTTGGTTTCCCTAAAGATAGAATTTTAAATCGATTGGGGGATCAATAAAGTCACTGTAGCTTCTTAATCTTCACCATGGGACCCGGGCACAACGACTTATGGCAGGTCATGC
>CAZOSF010000169.1:0-2062 GCA_964582415.1 uncultured Alteromonas sp. | reverse complement strand
TTGTAATGATGGTATTCCAGATTTGATCGGCACCTACTTTTGAAAAAGAATTCTTAATCACCGGATTAAACTTACCATACAAGGCATTCTCCGTTTTTCCTTTTAAGTAGTCGGTTGCCGAATTGTCGGCGCCTAAAAGAATGTTTTTAGCATCGCTAAAAGTGATGCCCTTCACAGCATCGACAAATATTGGTGTAGCTTCTTTCACAGCATCTTCGGCAGCCCGATTCAACAGCTTCAGCCCTTCATCAGCAAGATTCCCCAAACCAACATCCCGAAGGGTTCGATCTACCTTTTGAAGTTCTTGTGGCAATAAGATTTTTACCAATTGATTCTTGTAGAAACCATCTTTCTGAGTAAGCTTGGTTACCTGTTTGTCGATTCCAAAATCCAGCGCTTCCCGCAGGCCGTTGGCAATCATGGTATCACTGATACCTGGGCCGCCGGTGCTATTAGGAAGATTGTTCACGACATTTTGTAGTTCATCGCAGGATGCTAAAAAGAAAACGAGTGCAAATAGAGGAGCAATTATTTTTTTCATCTAGAGTATTTAAAGATTACAATAGCCTTCGATTAGATCCTGCAAGGTAGGATTAAAATTATTATTTTCCACTACATACAACTCGGGAGAAATACCGTTGTTCTGTGCAGCAGTTGTCAAACCACATAGGTCGGAAAGGGGTCCGTTATCACTAATATTCAGCTCATTCGAAATCATGGACACACTCAATAATCCATTCAAATTGGTAAGTTGGTCGTTGTCTATTATCCAAATAGCACCAGATGCGATTAGATTGGATAGCCCGTCAATACTTCTCAATAGGTCATTGTTATAAATAAATAAATGTTCAGGGATATTGGTTAAATTTTCAAAACCATTTAAATTTTCTAAAGCTGGATTTGATGCAACAGAGAGATTACCACTTTCCAAAAACTGTGGATCTCCAATATTCCTTAAATTCCGTAATCCAAGAATACTATTTAGCTGGGAGTTATTTGTGATTTCTAAGAATACGGCAATGTCTATTACTGTTTCCAATCCATTCAAGGAGGTTAAATTCTCATTTAAACTTATCCCCAAATAATTACCAATTCGATTCAACCCCATGAGTGGAGAGAGGTCGTAAATATCCTCCCCTTCCAAGCCACCGATAATCAGATAGCCACTCATTTCGGTATAACGTTGCGCACCGAAAGCGTCTACTTCTGCCTGGGTTTTCAATTCCATACTTCCAATAAAAACATGGGTTCGTTCTGTTAGATTCACGGTTACTTGGGCAGTATCTGAAGAAACTCCATCATTTACGGTAATAGATGCCACAAGGGTAGGGTTGATTTGGAAGTCGAATTGCCAAGGAACAACAACGCTCAATGCTCCTGTTGTTGGGTGGATGGACATGGCACCTTCAGGGAACTGGGACTCCAGTGAATACGTTATGGAGCCTTGATCGGAATTTGCTTCAACTATTCCTATAATATCACCTTCGACAGGATTCTCTTCGATCGAGATTGTCAGATCCGATACGGTTAGTCCCATTTCCGATGGGTCGTTGTCATCAGAATTTGAACAGGAGACAAGGGTAAATAAAATAACAAGAAATAATAATGGTTGATATTTCATAGCTTTTTTAAAGATAGTTAATTGTTTCACATTTAGGGTTAATCTAAAACCAAGGATGTTAAAATTTTAACAATCATTGTGCCACAAACCACTGAATGTAAAAATTTTAGCAAAAGTGTGGAGTCCCTACGAAATTCGTAAATTTGTTCCGCGAAACCCTACATTATTTATCGATGCAACAAAATGCACCCTATACTCCAAAGAATAAAGTACGTATTGTAACGGCAGCTTCCCTCTTCGACGGTCATGATGCCGCCATCAACATTATGCGACGTATTATTCAGTCGACCGGCGTTGAGGTGATTCACCTAGGGCATGACCGGAGTGTGGAAGAAGTGGTGAATACCGCCATTCAAGAGGATGCCAATGCTATTGCAATGACTTCCTATCAAGGGGGGCATAATGAGTACTTCAAATACATGTACGATCTGTTGCAGCAGA
>CAZOSF010000168.1:0-2078 GCA_964582415.1 uncultured Alteromonas sp. | reverse complement strand
AATGAGTCCGATGGCAATAGGGATATTGGTACTACCACTACTAAAGGAATCGATAAAACTGGAACTTGACGGAAAAAAGTATCCGATGCCTACGCCTATCGCCATGGCAAGGAAAATCCATAGTGTGAGGTAGCGGTCTAAAAAGCCGAGTTTTTTTGGTTGATTGGTCATGATTTAGTGTTGAATTCGAGAGAATACGTAAAAGAGCTCTGAGGCGATCTGCATGGAACGTTCGTCGTATTTTTCTGTTTCCAATGGAGTGCCATCGAATTCCTTGGGATCTTCATAATTCACCGAAATGCGCTGTTCCGTGCCGGGAATGAATGGGCAGTTTTCATCGGCATGTGAACAGGTCATTACCGCCGCAAAGGTTTCGGCTTCATTTACTGGGTCATCAAAAAACTTGGAAAAAGCTACAATAGGAATTGCATTTTGCGAAGGAAGAATCGAATACCGCGGATTACCTTCTCCCTCCGAAGTGATTTGAAATCCGCTACGCTCCAATGAAGCCACTGCTCTTTCATTAAATGCAGTCACTTCAACTCCACCCGAATAACAATGGACAGGAATACCAAAATAATCGGCAAAGGTTTGGGCCCATACTTGGGAAAACTGACTGCGTCTCGAATTGTGGGTACAGATGAAGTTCAGGTGGACCTCCTGCCCCTGATCGATTTTGTTTTGGATATAATCAATCAGGGGTTGAAGTACCCTTTTTCTGTTTTCTGAAATGAACTGCACTCTGGCTTTAGCAACTGTGGCTTGAAGTTCCGGCCAGAGTTGTAGCTGTGGTTCTATCATAGTTCTTGAATTCAAGAATTAGCAACACCCCGATTTGGGCGAACAACAGGGCTCTCTATCCTGAAGTTCGGAGAGTTTGATTTTTGGTTTATCGGTAGCTCTACCGGGCTTTTCAGCATATACCGTGATACTGAAAATTCCCGTAGTTCCTTGGTGGAAATCTTCCATCTCCTGAGCAGAAAGATATTTTTCAAGGATATCATCGGGTATACTGATAGTTTTTTCTTTCTGAAGAGTGATGTGCTTGAACCCAGCCTCCTTGATGAATCCTAAATAGTCCTCTTTCTGAATCGCTCCCGCTACACAGCCTGCGTACATTTCAGCATCTTCCCGCAAAGCATCGGGTAACTCCCCTACCAAAACGATATCCGAAATACTAAAATGTCCCCCTGGTTTTAAAACCCTAAAAATCTCGCCGATTACTTTTTGTTTGTTAGGAACCAGATTGAGCACGCAGTTGCTTACAATTACATCGGCCACATTATCATTTACCGGCATATCATCTATATCTCCTTCCCGAAACTCCACATTATTATACCCCAATTTCTCGGCATTGGCTCGGGCCTTATTGATCATCGCAGGGGTGAAATCTACACCGATTACCTTTCCTTCTGGACCGGTTTCATGACGGGCCACAAAGCAGTCGTTCCCGGCACCAGAACCCAAATCGATGACGGTATCCCCTTTTTGGATTTTAGCAAATTGGGTGGGTAATCCACATCCCAATCCAAGATCGGCATCTTCCAAATATCCCTCGGTTCCGGTATAGTCGTCCATCATGATATTGTAGACCTTGTTGGATGGGGTGGTGGCGCCGCAGCAGGAAGCAGCATTTTCTGCTTTTCCCTGTTCGGCTATTTTAGCATAACGTTCCCGTACTACTTCTTTTAATTCTTGCTCTTTGTTCATGTCGTATTGTTTAAATAAGATTGTTTGAATGATTTTAACAGCAGCCATTTTTGGGAAGGTCAAACTGATTAAAGAGTTCATTGAACTCCCCTTTGATTTCTTCCCATCGGGCAGCATTGATACAGTAGTTAATCCTAGTGCCTTCTATACTTCCTTGAATGATCCCAACGTCTTTTAGTTCACGTAAGTGCTGACTGATGGTGGCTTGCGCCAAACCAAGTTCCTCCACCAAATCCCCATTAATACAAGCATTCATCTTTAATAAATACTGGATAATGGCAATTCTGGCAGGATGAGAAAAGGCCTTGGCCACATTGGCGAGGTCGTTTTGGTGGTCGGTAAAAAGATTTGTTTTGGTAACTCCCATA
>CAZOSF010000167.1:0-2083 GCA_964582415.1 uncultured Alteromonas sp. | reverse complement strand
CTTGCCTAAATGTTTTAAATAGGGGAATTTCAAATAGGACCATTGTTCCACACCCTCATAGAAATAGTTGATGTATTCTCTATCGGGAACATCGTTTAGTGTGATATTCCCCTCCCAGTCTGTGGCTCTTAAGTTTCCATCGTATAATTCCAAAAAACCATTGTCATCCACCAAACCAAGATGTCCGGAGGGATAATGCGCAAAATCGTCCAAGAACTCTTTCTTTTTGGAATGATATTCCTTTATAAAATCAAGAATTTCCAGAGACCAAAGGATCATACTATCAATGGAGGGTAGCGACTTCCCGTCCAAAAATTTATTTCGTTCCTGAACGGTGATTTTTTTATGCACTCCGCCCGGAGTAGTGGAGATACCATGAATACGCTTCCCTGCGATCATTTTGATAATCTCCTGTCCAAATTTCCGCATCAGAATTCCCTTTTTAGCCAAAGAAGGATATTCCATCGCAACACCTACCACATTGCGTTTTACAGGATCGGCATTGTAGCCAAAAAGCAAATCGGGGGATGCCAAATAGAAGAAATGTAGCGCATGGGATTGAAAGATTTGAGCATAGTGAAGCAAACGTCGAATCTTCTGAGCGGGTAACGATAAATCTTTTGGGTCTAAACCAACGATTTGATCGATGGCTTTTGCTGCTGCCAAATGATGGCTTACAGGACAAATGCCGCACAGGCGCTGTACTAAAACGGGAGCTTCCCAATAAGGATGCCCCTGAATGAAGCGCTCGAAACCTCTGAATTCAACTACGTGAAAATGAGCATCATTAACTTGATTGTTTTCATCTAACTGAATGGTCACCTTTCCATGACCTTCCACTCGTGTGACGGGATCTATGACTATTTTTCGTGACATCGTTTTTGGTTTTAATCGTATTTGAATTCATCGTGTGCTATTGAAAACTCCTCACCTAGTAGGAGACTTTTCACAACCTTCCAAATGTGTTGTGAATTGGGGGGACATCCAGGAATGTAATAGTCTATTTTAACCACCTCATTACAAGGATAGACGTTGTTGAGTATTTTTGGTATGTCCTCATGGCCGGGTACGACATTGGCCCCAAGTTCTGTTGTGAGTCCATGGATATAGGCTTCTTCCAGACATTCTCTCAAGGGAACAAAATTCCTCATGGCTGGAATACCTCCCATAATGGAACATTCACCAAAGGCAATCAATATGTCGCATTTTTTGCGGAATTCTCGTAGTACCTTGACGTTTTCATCATTGGCACAGCCTCCTTCAATCAAACCTACGTGGCATCGCTTACTGAAGTTTTTGATATCTGTTAATGGGGTTTTATTAAACTCAACGATATCTAAAACATCCAGAAGATCAGTATCGATATCCAAAAGAGACATATGGCAACCAAAACAGCCGGCTAGAGAGGTGGTAGCTACGATGAATTTCCCATTCTCTCGGGGTTTGATGGTATCTTTTTCGAGGATTGGAGCAATCTCGTTTCCAAGCAAGTCGTATTTCCGTTCTCCGAAGGGTTCTTTTTGAATCATTCCCTTTACTAGAATAGCACCTACAGGGCAGATGTTCATGGCATGTAAAGCTTCGGCTTCCGTTAGTTTGGCTTCTTCCACGTAGTCGATTTGCACCCTGGTTTTTACTCCGCGTTTTACGAATGAAAAAACATTTTTGCCATCATGGGATTTAATCTCTTCAACACAGCGCTTACAAAGAATGCATCGATTTGATTCCATGACCATACGTTTGGGATTGAAATCTACTATCTTATCGGTAAAGACATGAGGATAGCGAGTAACGGTGATTCCCATCTCGTACCCAAGATTCTGCATATCACAATTTCCGCTCTTTTCACAGGAAGGGCAGAAGTGATTTCCTTCCGCATAGAGCATTTCGATAATTGCTTTTCGGTTATCCAAAAGCTCGGGTCTATTCACTTCTATATTCATGCCTTCTGCGACCTTAACGGTACAGCCGGTAGTGTCCCTGCCATTCACTTTTACGGTACAAATACGACAGGTTCCTAATGGGTTCAATTGTTTAAAATAGCACAGGGTGGGGATATAAATGCCATTTTGCTTGGCAACAT
>CAZOSF010000166.1:0-2083 GCA_964582415.1 uncultured Alteromonas sp. | reverse complement strand
AGCCTGTAGATCCAGAAACGGCTTTGGACATTTCGAATTATACCTTTTTGAATGGACCAATTATTCCTCAGGTGACGATGCTTGCGCTTCCAGAACCCGATTTGGTGACGCTGGGTATCTATCCTGGAATTAGTATTGGGTATTACCACGATTTGGAAATTGCGAATATTGAAGATCGGGCAGGAAATGTGATGGAAACTGTCAGTACCGAATTAATTTATAATCCCTTGAAAGAAGGATTGGTTATCACAGAAATTATGTACGATGAACCCCCAGTGGGTAAAAAAGATGATTTGGAATTTATTGAATTAAAGAACATCACCAAAAATACCATCGAATTGGGTGGTCTCCGTATTAAAGGAGCTATCGCAAGTGGAAAATTACCCGAGTATAGCTTAGAACCAGGAGCATTTGTAGTCTTGGCAAAAGATCTTGAGATGTTTACTGGTTTCTTTGGAGTACCAGCCATCGAATGGCATGGAGGAAACCTGAGTAATGACGAATCGGAAAAAATATACATCCAAAATACCGATCATCATTCCGGTATAGAAATTGACGCCGTGACCTATGGCGTTGGCCCTCCTTGGCCGGCGGGAGCTGCCGGACTTGGATATTCCATGGAGGTGATTTATCCGTTGTTGGATAATGATGATCCTTCTAATTGGAGAGAACCCAGTCACTATTGTGGGCAATATAAGGGGTTCGATATTTACGCAAGTCCGGGAACTGGCCCAGGCAAAACGATTGATAAAAAGAAAGTCCTTGAAAATACCATAGGCTTCTATCCCAATCCAGTTCGGAATGAGTTGTATTTAAACACTTCTGATGTCGTGACCAAAGTGGAAATCTATACGCTATTTGGCGAAAAGATAATTACCCTAACCAATGGAGAAAAAATCATTGATACCAGTTTCCTATCCGAAGGAATTTATTTGCTGAAAGTATCCAGTGATAAAACATCGACCACACTTCGTATTATTAAAAATTAGAAGTTATAGTTGGAGAAAATAAACCCCATTGGAAAACCAATGGGGTTTTTCATGTCCCATTAAGGAGCCTCTTATTATTAAGTTGTAAATACGGGCAAACTTTTATTTGCTTTCTAAGTAGCCCATTATTATTTGCTCCCATTTATCCAAATTCTTGTACGATAGATAATTCTGGATAGTTCATGTTCAGGAAAGAATACATTGCGGTAGAAACCAACAAAAAGACAAAATGAAACGTACAATAATTCTCCTATTTGCCCTCCTTGTTTTTCTACCGGAATTTATGGAAACTTCAACATGTTGGGCACAGAAAAAACAAGAAAAGGAAAAGGCGTACCGCGTTGTAATAGATAAAATGAAAGGCGAAGGTCCCTCTCGCCTTAAGGGTAAGTTAATTCGAGCCGACAGTCTAGGGATTACACTGTCCTACAAAAAATCGGGAGACATGTTGGATGAGTATATTCCTTTCGAACAGATTAAAAAAATCCGCTATCGAAAAAAAGGAAGTCTTTTAAAGGGATTCGGTATTGGTTTTTTGGCAGGAGCAACCGTTGGAGCAGGAGGGGTTTTAATGTTTGGCAAAGACGATGTACAACAATCATATCCTGAATCCTATTTCGTTGTAGAACGATCCAAGGAGGATAAGGCATTGGTGATTGGGCTTACTACCGGGGTAGCTGCCGGGCTACTGGCGATGGCGACGGTCGATAAGACGATAGATCTCAATGGCGACCAAAAAACCTATCTAAATTATTTGCCTGTAATCTATGAGCTGGTTCAAAATTAAGGTGATTTCGTGTATCAATCTTTTTTTAAGTAAACCGTTTCCCCTTCTTTTATGGTTTCCAAAACAACAACATCTTTTATCGCGTCCGGATCTATTTTCAACGGATTCTGATCTAAAATTACCAGGTCGGCTAATTTTCCTGGGGTGAGGGAGCCTTTTCGATTTTCCTCAAAATGTTGATAGGCAGACCATAGGGTAACCGCTTGAAGGGCTTCATAGGGTGTAAGGCGCTCTTGTTCACCAATCACGGCTCCCGAACGGGAGGTCCGCTGTACGGCCGTCCAAACAACGCGCATCAAATTGGGAA
>CAZOSF010000165.1:0-2097 GCA_964582415.1 uncultured Alteromonas sp. | reverse complement strand
CAAAATAAGAGCATTTTGGGCAGTTGCACTAAAAAAGGTTTCATTATTAGGGGACATCACCTATATTTGTCTTCAGCAACCCAACTTACAATGACAAACAAGAGCCTTTGGTATATTGCGTTATTGGCCCTACTCCTTACTTCTTGTGTATCCAAGAAACAGTTAACCTATCTGCAGGAAGATCGTTCGCAAAAAGTAGCTGATAGCTTAATTCCAGTTCAGAAATCCATTGAACCCTATCGTTTACAAGTAAACGACCTATTGAGTATTCGTGTAAAAGCTTTGGATCAGGAAACGGTTGGGATTTTTAATCCGGTCGGTGACAATCCCAATCAAAACAGAGCCAATAGTGAGGAACGTCTTTATTTCGATGGTTTTGTGGTAGATAGGCATGGAAACATTCGTATGCCCATTTTGGGTGAAATTCCTGTTCTTGGTAAATCGGTAGAAGAGGTACGAATCGATTTGGAAAAGCGATTACTGGAGGAATATTTCAAGGAGGAATCCAATGTCTTTGTCACGGTGAAATTATCGGGTATTCGCTATACGATTAATGGGGAAATAGCCAATCCCGGATCGAATATTATTTACAGGGATCAGGCCACAATAATGGAAGCCATTGGAAACAGTGGGGATATTCCTATCACGGGAGATAAAACAGATGTGGTGGTGATTCGCCAATATCCCTTGGGGCAGAAGGTACATCATATTGACCTTACCAGTATCGATGCTATGAATTCCCCCTATTACTATTTAAAACCAAATGATTTGATCATAGTGAATCCACTTCCTCAGAAGTCCATTGGTACGGGGACTACTGGGCTACAGTCGTTCACAACCATTATTTCGGTGCTAACGGCCTTAACGACAACCATTTTATTATTTACACGACTCTAATGAACGAGGAATTCGAAATACGGGAACTACAAAGTTACTTCGATTTCAAGGGCTTTTTATTGAAATTGGTGAGTCACTGGCCATTGTTTTTGCTTTCGCTGTTGATAGGTCTAGGGATTGCCTATTACGTGAACGTCCGGAAATTACCCGTCTATCAAATTGGGAATATGATCTCTATCAAGGATGATCAAAACCCTTTTTTTACTTCCAATACGAGTTTAACCTTTAATTGGGGAGGAACCACCGATAAGGTAAATACGGCCATCATCACCTTGCGTTCACGAACCCATAATGAGCAAGTGGTGGATCGATTGGGTTTGTATCTGCAATATTTGCTTCAAGGTGAATACCAATTGGAAGATGCCTATGGGAAGATTCCTTTTGTTGTGGAGGTAGACACGACCCAACCTCAAATATTGAATCAACTTATTAAGGTTACGTTTACCGATTCGGTGAATTTTACGCTGGAACTGAATCCTGAACGGTCGGGAAATTTTCCGGCTCAAATTTACAATGCCTCCAAGGAACGAACTACGGTACGCGTGGAAGGGAAACAGGTAGTATCTCATAAGTTGGGAGAAACCATTAAAACCGCCTTCTTTACCGGGGTCCTGCTCCCAAATCCAGAAGTGAAATTTAGACGCAACAAGCCCTATTTTTTTCGGTTTAAGAATTTCGATCAGGCTGTAAAGCAAAATCTCAATATCGATGTGCAACCGGAATCTAGGGGATCGTCGATTATCAACCTTCGTATGCGAGGGAGTAACAAGGCGAAATTGGTTGATTACCTGAACACTTCCGTTTCTGTATTGAGCGAGGACATGTTGGAACGCAAGAATTTATTTGCCACCAAAACCATTCGGTTTATCGATTCCAGCTTGGCGGAAAAGTCAAAAGAATTGGAAGTGGTAGAAGGGGAATTGAATGAGTATCGGGATAAAAATTCCATTGTCAACCTAGAAAATGAAGGCCAGGAGCGCGTTTGGGGAGCAGGTCGACCAGGGTGGGGAGGTCGCTGTCGAGCCGGACCGCCGCGCGGTTTTCCGAAGTGACCAGGCGCTGGATCGCGCTGGTGCCCTCGCCGATCACGCACAGCTTGGCGTCACGCCACATGCGCTCGACCGGGTACTCGCTCGAGTAGCCGTAGCCGCCGTAGATCTGGATGGCGTCGTAGGTGACCTTCATCGCCGTCTCCGAGGC
>CAZOSF010000164.1:0-2115 GCA_964582415.1 uncultured Alteromonas sp. | reverse complement strand
TACTTCGAGCATTAAAGAAATCGTCATCGCCCCACAGTTTTTTCAGAATGACGGAGCGGTCCAGGACCTGGTTTCGGTGTTGGTATAGATGATATAAGAGTTCCGCTTCCCGATGTGTGAGTGAGATTACCTTTTCGCTACCGAATTGCAGCTCCTGTTTTTTATAATCGAATTGATAATCGCCGATTTCCAAAACTGCTTCCATGGGTTCATGTACGTTTCTCAATAAATTTTCAATTCGGACAATCAGCTCTTCCATGCTGAAGGGTTTTTTTAGATAATCATTCCCTCCTAAATGGAAACCTTCTACCACATCGGACGATTGCGATTTGGCGGTTAGGAAGATAATAGGGACTTTTAAATCCTGTTTCCGAATTTCCTTCGCCAATGTGAAGCCGTCCTTTTTTGGCATCATGACATCCAATACCAAAATATCTGGAGTTGTCCGCTCGAAACAATTTAAAGCTTCTTCCCCATCCTTGCACAGACTCACCTTATACTCCCGACTTTCCAAGGTCTCCTTTACGATTTGCCCCAAGGAAGGTTCGTCTTCCGCTAATAGTATGTGGATGGGTTCGCTCATACTGGTAAGGTAATTTTAAAGGTGGTGGGCTTCACGGAAACGGATATAGTGCCGTTGTGTTTTTCGATAATCTTTTTGGTGTAATAAAGCCCAATCCCAAAGCCTTTCACATCATGGGTATTTCCTTTGGGAACGCGATAGAATTTGTCGAACACCATCTTGGCCTGAGCTTCCGACAAGGTGCTTCCGGAATCTTTTATATTGATTTCCACCTGGGCAACTGTTTTTCTTAAGGAAACTTCAATAGTGTCACCGCCATATTTCAAGGCGTTGTCCAAGATATTGTTCAAAGCATTTTCAAAATGGAAGGGGTCGATGCTATAATTCAATTGTTCCAAGCCACAATGGAAATCTACTGACTTTTCCTGTTCCAACACGGATTCACTGCACACCATTCTGTCAAGCAGTTGTGCCAAATCGACCGATTCCTTTTGCAATTCCAATCGGTCACTGTCTAAGGTGGCAGTTTCTAATAATTTCTCAACCATCAGATTCAATTTCTCTACCTGTTCTTGGGAAATCTTGGTGTATCGTTGCGTCTTTTCGGTATCCTGAGCCTTATTGAAATTCTGAATGCCTTCCAAAGCCACTCCCATGGTAGCCAAAGGTGTTTTAAATTCGTGGGTGATATTGCTGATGAGGTCGTTTTTCAACTCGGCCAACTGCTTTTGCTTTTTGATGATTTGTAAGAGGTAGAACAGCATCCCTATTACACAGGCCACCAATACAAATGACAGGCTAATTCCAAATAGATTCCGTTTCAATACGGCAAAGGTCACGTTGGAAAAATGGGCTTTCAATTCATTACCGTGAAAGAAATAAGGCGATTTGGAACTCGTTTCCAATTCTGCCGAAGCCACTACTTCAGGACGAAGTACGTCCTCATTCCCTAAAATACCCTTATCGGTGAGTCCATATTCGATGGCAATATTCTTCCGATCTAGTTCCGCGGAGAATAAGCTATCGATGGTTTCCAGGGTGGGACTGTCTTCTGCAAAAGACACGATGATTTTCGATGACAGGGTCTCGACCGGGTTGATCAAACTATCTTTATACTGAAAGAATTTGGCGCCATAGGGCAGGCTGTCTGGAAAGTTGATGTCGATGCCCAGGGAGTCCTTGAATTGGGATTTTACAATGGTGATACCTTTTTCCTTCTGCATACCTTTGACCAAAGTATCCAATAGGAGGGTATCCCGTCTTACTTCTGAACTGCCAATGAAGTGCATTTCATCCCCAATAAATTCGAAGGAGGTCTCCGCAGCCAAATCGGTGTAGTATTGGTCGACTGCATTGTCCAAACTGGTCTGCACATCATTGATAAATTGCTGCTTACTGGTTTGGTAATTTTTGTAGTTCCAGTAAACCTGAATGCCCAGCGTCACGGCAATCACCGCGATGATGAAATAGAGTAATCCTTTGTAGCGTTCGGTATTCATTGGTTCAAATGTACTAAGTATAAATTAGGTAGAAAGTGTGCGTTAACACTCGTTAACATTGCTTAACCCAAATAAACAGAAAGCCTTGGCATC
>CAZOSF010000163.1:0-2180 GCA_964582415.1 uncultured Alteromonas sp. | reverse complement strand
AATCGTCCCTTTTATTACTCGGATATATTCGTGGATCCGCAAAATGAAAATCGTGTCTACTCGGTCTTTACTTATGTGAATGTTTCCCAAGATGGTGGTAAAAACTTCGAACAGCTCATGCCCGCCTATGGTGTGGATAATGGGGTGCATCCAGATCACCACGCTTGGTGGATTCATCCAGAGAATGGCAATTTCATGATGGATGGAAACGATGGTGGATTGAACATTACCAAAGATGGTGGAAAAACTTGGCGTTTTATTGGCAATTTACCCGTTGCCCAATTTTATCATATCGCCGTGGACAATGAATTTCCGTATAACGTTTATGGGGGAATGCAGGATAATGGCAGCTGGAGAGGACCCGCATATGTCTGGAAAGATCAAGGAATTCGCAATAGCTATTGGCAAGAGATCTCTTTTGGAGATGGTTTCGATGTGGTTCCAGACCCAGATGACAGTCAGTACGGCTGGAGCATGAGCCAGCAAGGGTATGTTAGTAGGTATGATTGGAAAACAGGTAATAATTACACCGTGCGCCCGACACATCCCGACCCATCGGTGCGCCTGCGCTTCAATTGGAACAGTGCGATTAATATCGATCCTTTTAGCAGTAGTACCCTTTATTTCGGAAGTCAGTTTGTACATAAAAGTACCGACAAAGGACTCACTTGGGAGATTATTTCACCCGATCTCACCACCAATGATCCCGAAAAACAAAAACAGGATGATAGTGGTGGTTTGACCATGGATGCCACCGGTGCAGAAAACCATACCACCATTTTGGTTATTGAGCCATCACCTTTAGAACGAAATATGCTATGGGTGGGGACCGATGACGGGAAGGTACATTACACCCGAAATGGAGGCCAAGATTGGGTAGATGTTTCCGATAATATCAAAGGCCTGCCCAAAGGCAGTTGGATTGTTCAAATTAAGGCTTCCAACAAAAAACAAGGAGAGGCGCTTCTAGTAGCGAATGATTATAGAAGATTCAATTACACCCCTTACGCCTATCGAACTACCAATTACGGACAGACCTGGGAACGTATTGTGGATTCAGGAGACGTGAAGAGCTATGCCTTGAGTATTATCGAAGATCCTGAGGAACGCAATCTGATGTTTTTGGGAACAGATGATGGTCTATATGTGTCTATAAATGCCGGGAGGGATTGGACCAAATGGACGCACAGATTTCCAACTGTATCAGTAAAGGACTTGGTAATTCATCCACGGGAAAACGACTTGGTTATTGGAACCTTCGGAAGAGCTGCTTGGGTCCTGGATGATATTCGTCCGTTACGAGCCATAGCAAAAAACCCTTCCGTGCTTGAGGAAAATATTCAACTCTTTACTCCACCCACCGCTTATCAGGCAGCCTATCAACAACCAACCGGGTCTCGTTTTGGTGCAGATGCCCTGTACAACGGAGAAAACAGATCGTTCGGAGCCCGCCTCACCTATTTCTTTAAGAAAAGTAAAGAGGAAGCAGCAGAGGAAACTAAAAAAGACACCGCCAACGAACAAGAAGTGAGCAAGGATACCTTGTTTATGAAATTTTATGATGGAAGTCGTCTTATAAGAACCTTAAAAAGAAAGGTTCCTGACAGTACAGGGCTTTATACCTGGCGTTGGTTTATGGATGAAGCAGGTGTGGAAAGACCCCGAAGAAATGCAAGAAATAGAGATAACGAACCAGGAGGAGTGTCTGTGAAACCGGGAACGTTCCGTGTTGTTCTTGAATACGATGGCCAACAGTCGGAATCACAAATCACGGTTGCATCAGACCCTCGATTGAAGGTTTCTCAAAAGGCAATCGATGACAATTATGCCATGGGCAAAAAATTGGAAGTATTAACCGAGAAAGCGGCTAAGGCAGTAAAGCAATTAGTGGAAAGCAAGGAGACCGTCGAATCCTACAACAAACAATTGGCAGCATTGGATAAGAAGAAATACAAGGATTCCATCGATCTAGGGAAAAACACCATCAAGAAAATCGATTCCTTGGTGGCGGTATACATTGGAAAGGAAGACGACCGTCAGGGTATCACTAGTAGTCCTGAGGTAAGTGTGCAGCAACGAATAAATTCTGCTAATTGGTACGCCAACAGTCGTCCGAATGGAATAACTGCTACCGAGCAACGTTTATATGATCAGGCGAAGGAGGCTTTGGAAAAGGCATT
>CAZOSF010000162.1:0-2220 GCA_964582415.1 uncultured Alteromonas sp. | reverse complement strand
GAAACATTCACCCGTAAATATTCCATTACTGGAACACTCCTATGGGAAGTTTCGGATGCCTCAGGAACTTCCGGCCTCTACGAAAAACCTAATTGGATTAATGTTGATTCAAATGATAATGTTCTCGTGGTGGGCAATATCTATTCTTATAGTTCCTCAACGGGCTGGGACTACCCAAATTCAATTTTTATCCTAAAATATGATCCTTCGCGCTCATTGCTCTGGAAAACTAGTATCCCTATTGATATAACTATTACCAGTTTGTACCGATTTGGTATGCGAAGTGAAGTGGATGAAGCTGGCAACCTTTATATAGGAACAGCAATAAATGCTCCTGATGGCGCCATTCTATACAAAATCAATCCAAATGGCGGCATCCAATATTCAACAGGAAGTATTGAAAATTCTCCTGTTAACTTCAGCTCCATGCGAATCAAAGGAGATAGAATTGTATTGGCAACTGGTAGTACAAATTCAGGTGTCGCTCCTATTTTCGTTTACAGTACCTCGGGGAATTTACTTTGGACAGCAGCGGCCGACGGATATATTGCCTCTGACGTTGAAATCGATGGAAACAACAACGTTTATGTATTGAGTAGCCTATTAAATGCTGTTTCCGGTTCGAGTGGGTTTGATACAAGAATCACGAAATATAATCCATCTGGTTCTCTATTATGGACTCAGGATTATAACTTCGATGGCAATGAGATATCTAGAAAATTTACACTTGTCAATGGCCGAATAAGTGGTATTGCCTATGGTGCTGCTCCTAACGAAGCCTATTTTGATTGGAAAACCTTTCAAACCGACACCGATGGGAATTTACTTTGGTACGCCATTTATAACGCCACCTCATTTAACGATGAAGAACCATACTATGTTTTAGCAAAACCCAGTGGTGAGGTCATTGTAACTGGCAAAGGGGGACCCTCTCCTGACCCCAATAACCCATCATGGATTCAGATGCCCATAGTTGAATATGATAATGAAGGAAACGAGATATGGGTAGACACTCCAAATATGTTCGGCGGATGGGGATTAGCAACTATGTTTGCAAGTGACGGCAGTATGTATGCTATCAGCTCGACGGATATGACCGTATATCATTATTTTGGGGAACCATTAGGTATACCTGATGATTCAACTTGGCTAAACGATATCAGCATATCTCCTAATCCAGTTACTTCCATTACTTCATTAGCGATTGACCTTAAGCAACCTCAAACCACCGAAATAACTGTTTTTGATATTATCGGAAAAGCCATCCTGAACTTATCAAAACAGGAATTACCCATGGGTGAATCTAGAATTAGTTTAGATTTGTCGGGGTTCGAAAGCGGGCTGTATTTTGTTCAATTCAAAACCAATACCGCCTTACACTCCTTAAAACTAGTTAAAAGATGAGGTTAAATTGGACATGCTATTGATTTCGAAAGATGGCCGGGAGAGTAACAATCAAAATGCTATCATGTACTGCAAATTACTATGTGAATGCAGCACATGATAGCTTTAGAATTTAAACCAACTACTCCCGACAACTTCTTTAGTTCTCCTCTAGTAGTTTGGTTAGCTCATCCAATTTCGGTGCTAAAATCACTTCGATGCGTCGGTTTTTGGCCCTCCCTTCTGTAGTTTCATTGGTATCGATTGGAGCATACTCCCCGCGACCCGCCGCCGTTAGGTTGTCCTTTGGGATACCTGCGTTTTCTGTAAGAATGCTAACTATCGCAGTAGCTCGTTTGGTAGAAAGATCCCAGTTGTCTTTGATGTTTCCGTTTCCAGAATAGGGTACATTGTCGGTATGGCCTTCTATCAAGACACCAATTTCCTTGTTTTGCGCGAGCACCTTTCCTAGAGCCACTACGGCTTCACGCCCCCGACTGTTCACGGCCCAACTCCCGCTTTCAAACAACAACTTGTTTTCCATAGATACATATACTTTCCCATTGCGCTGCTCAACCGTTAGTCCGTTCCCCTCGAAGTTGGTAAGGGCTGCGGAGATGGCATCTTTCAAGGCTCGCATCTTGGCATCCTTGGCAGCGATAATCCCCTCCAGTTCTTCGACCCTTTGGGAGCGATCGGCCAACTTGCGTTGCAATTCATCCAAACGAGCGGCTTCTGCATTCAATGCTTTTTCTTTGGCTTCCAACTGTTCCAAAAGTTTGCGGTTTCGCTCAAGATTTTCTGTGAGTGCGGTAGAACTATTGGCTTCCAAGGCAT
>CAZOSF010000161.1:0-2378 GCA_964582415.1 uncultured Alteromonas sp. | reverse complement strand
GCTTCGGCGTATTTGTCGATGATGAATAATACATAACGCACATCTACCATGATATTTCTGCAGATTTCCGGATCGTAGTAAATGTCGCTCATGGTTCCTTCCCATACCCGGTCGAAATTAAGACCAATTAAATTACCTTGGGCATCAATAGCCGGACTACCAGAATTTCCGCCCGTGGTATGATTCGTGCCTAAGAAGCAAACAGGGAGCTTCCCGTTCTTATCGGCATACACCCCGTAGTCTTTGTTTTCGTACAACTGGCGTAACTTCTCCGGAACATCAAATTCGTAATCACCAGGCACATACTTTTCCATCACTCCATCTAAGTAGGTCACAGGGGTATAATAAACAGCATCCCTTGGAGAATAGCCATTCACTTTCCCATAGGTAACCCTTAGGGTGCTGTTGGCATCCGGGAAATAGCGCTGGTTCGGCATTACCTCCATTAACGCCTTCATGTATTTTGTTTGGAGGTCGTTGATTTCAGTCGTGAGTCTTTGGTATTCAGGCTCAACGTTATTAAAGAAATCAAATACCAATGGCTTGGCGTATTGATAGGCCGAATCCTTATTGAGTTTTGCCAGTACCTCCGTCATTTCACCCTCCAACAGGGCAAGGGCTTTTTCCAAATCCACAAAAGCAGTGGTTTCATAGATAGAGGCATCAAAGGTATCGGTAAACATGGGCATCACTTTTCGGTAGACCTCCTTGTCCACCTGTACACTGTAGTTTTTATGTATGGCTTTTATTTGAGCGATCGTTCGTTCTCGCGACTTTTCAAAAGCTTCCACACCATTTTCGGCAGCCATTTCCATCTGGCCCACCCGCAGCATCATCTGCATCAACTCATTGGTAACCAAAAAGACCTGAACGAAGCTGTTTCGCTTAACGTCGTATTCCTCAAATTCCTTGTAAAGTTTCTCGAATTCGGGAAGGATAGTTCCATATTCAGCTTCTTTACCTTGAAGGTTCAATGCTTTGGTAAACTCGGCTTCAAAGTTCTTTTTAATGGTGATCGCACCACTTTTTTCAATCCCCAAATTCTCACCAATCCACTTCTTCCAAGTATTGGCAATCCTGGCCTGTTTCGAGGCATATTGAATTCGCACTAAATCATCGGCCTTCATATGGGTGTCCAACACTTCCAAAGCCGCTTCCCGAATGGCGATGTTTAAAGGATTCACCTTTTGCACAATCTGCTCTACGGCTACCGCAGGTAAATACTCATTGGTGCGTCCCGGGAATCCAAACACCATGGTAAAATCGCCTTCCTCAATGCCATCCAAGGAAATGGGGAGGTAGTGTTTCGGGGTATAGGGCTTATTGTCTTTGCTATACTTCGCCGGACGATTATTTTTATCGGCATAAATTCGAAAGAGGGAGAAATCGCCCGTATGCCTTGGCCATACCCAATTATCGGTGTCGCTACCAAACTTTCCAATGCCTACAGGTGGGGCCCCCACTAGCCGAATATCTTCAAAGCGTTCCGTGATAAACAGAAAGTACTGATTGCCTTTGTAAAAAGGTCTAATTTTAAACCCTTGCCAATCTTCTTTTACAATGGTTTTTTCAAAAGCATTCCGGTTCTTGTCGATCTGCGATTGTTTTTCCGTCGGACTCATGGCATCGGTCACACCCATCAACATAGCTTCCGTCACATCTTCAATTCGTACGATGAATTCTACAAAAAGCCCTTCATTGGGAAGCTCTTCTTCGAAGCTTTTGGCCCAAAAACCATTTTTGGTATAATCGTTTTCCAAAGTGGAATGCGATTGAATTTGACTGTAGCCACAATGGTGATTGGTAAGCAACAGTCCTTTATCGGAGATGACCTCACTGGTACAGCCGCCATTAAAATGCCCAATAGCATCCTTAAGGCTGGAAGCATTAACATTATAAATATCACTGGCGCTGAGCGTACTGCCCAAACTTAGCATTTCCTCTTCATTCATGCCTTCCAAAAGCGAAGGAATCCACATGCCGCCTTGTTGCGCATTTACCTGAAAAAGAACTAGAAAAATAATGAGGGTAATGAATCGCATTGTTAAGAATTTTAGTGAAGTGGTAAAGATAACAAAGGCAGTACCTTTGAATAGAATTTTGGAGGAAGAATTTGAAGTTTTCAAGTAGGGGAGCACCCCTAGACTTGACACTTGACTCTTCACTCTTGTTTCAAAAATAACAACCGACAACTGAAAACAGACAACGGAAAACAGGCAACGGAAAACAGACAACGGACAACAGACAACCGAGAACCGAGAACCGAGAACAGACAGCTGAGAACAGACAACGGAAAACAGACAACTGAGAACAGACAACTGAGAACAGACAACTGAAAACCGACAACTACCTACCACACTATAGCACATACTAGGCTC
>CAZOSF010000160.1:0-2439 GCA_964582415.1 uncultured Alteromonas sp. | reverse complement strand
CCTAGCCTGAAGAAGTATTTGGACATCTCCCGATTCTCAATTGCTTTGCAATATAAGATGGCGGGTGATTTGAAAACCGCCGCTACCTATGCCCATAAAATCGACGGACGATCCTTAACGGCCAAACAGCGCTTCCTGTTGAAAGCCCCGAATAGTCTGCTTAAAATCCTCTATGCATTCAAGAAAAAAATGGAAGGCCTAGGATGGCGTGCCTCCTCGTTTGAAATCTAGAAAGTCAGCATACTTTCGAATGTAGTCGCTTTCCAAAAACTCTCCAGAAGACAATACCAAACAGACCGCACCCGAAGAGAAATCTTCCAATTCTCTCCAAATACCTTTTGGGATAAGTAGGCCTTTGTTTGGCTTTTTTAGCACCACGGTCTCCTTGTTCGTACCATCATCCAAAACCACCGAAAAACTACCACTTAACGCTATCAGGCATTCCAATTGTTCGATATGTGCATGTCCCCCACGGTGGGCCGTGGAAGGCACGTCGTACAAATAATAGACGCGTTTGATAGCATAGGGCAAGGTAGTTTTTTCCACCACGGAAAGATTCCCTCGAGGATCCTCAATGACGGGAATGTCGATGATTTGCAGGTCGGTTATACGGGTCTTAGACATGTTGTAATAGGTTTCTCCACTGTTCGCCTATCTTCTCAGAGCTAAAGGAAGCCACTGAGGTTTTGGCGTTCGTCTGGCAAGTTCGATATAATTTTTCGTTTTCCACTAGTTCTACCAACGCATTTGCAAAGGCCTTCGTATCTCGTTTGGAAACCAAAAGGCCATTGTGAAGGTCCTGAACAATTTCCGAAGGTCCTGACACGATATCCAAAGAAACCACAGGGGTTCCCAATGCCAAGGATTCCACCAAGACCATGGGAAAGCCTTCAAACCGACTGGTAAGGCATACCGCATGAGCATTTTTAATCACCGCTTGTGGATTCCTATCAAAGGGTAACCAAAAAATATGCTGGGCAATTCCTAAACTATTTGCAAAGGATTTCAGGCTCTCCTTATCGGGTCCGTCCCCCATGAGTACCAAATGGACTCCTTTTTCCTTCAATTGGGAATCGGCAAAAGCCTGTACAAGAAACTTCAAATCTTTCACGGTATCATAGATACGCCCGTAATAAAGAAAATAGGTTTTGTTTTGAAGCGCTTCCGGTAGTTTTTCTGACGCATCTTCCCATTCCGGTTCCCAGGTATTGTAGATTGTATGGGTATGTGGCATCCCATGGGCTTGTAACAAATGCTCTTGGATGTATTCAGAGACCGCCACATTCGCGGCATTTCCCATACAAAGTTTGGCAAAGGCAGCAGGCCGCTCCGTTAGGTACATGGGTGCATGAGCACTATGGGTTACATAGACCGTCTTAAACCCAGCATAGACATACTTCTTATAAAACACCTCGCGCAAATACTGGTTCTTGGAACGGTGATCGATGACCACATCGATTTTGTTTTCCTTCAAGTAGTGTCGCAATTGCGCCAGACGTTGGATTCGCTTCAGGAATGTATCACTGCCCGATTTCAACTTGCCAAGATTCAAAAGTCGACCGGCATACTCATACGCAATTTGGTCGTTGAGTACGGCTAGGTGTACTTCAAAACCGGCTTCTTCAAGTAACTCCGACTGAAGTGCTACCGAACGTTCCACGCCACCCATTCCGAGGGAAATGGATACTAAGCATACTTTCTTATTTTTCTCTTCGTTCAAATAGGCTACCTTAGTGGTCTGAACAAAGATATGAAGATACTTTTAGTAGGCGAATACAGTAGGCTGCACAATTCTTTAAAGGAAGGATTGGAGGCTTTAGGACATCAAGTAACTTTGGTGGGTTGCGGCGATTATTTCAAGCAGTTTCCTGTGGATATTAAATTGGAACGGCGGTATACCAAAGGCCTTGCAAGAAAGTTTAAAAACGGACTCTACCGCCTAACGGGATTCGATTTGGCGAGTGCCAATATCAAAAAGCAGTTCTTTGCCCAAGCCGATCGGTTTAAAGGATTTGATGTGGTGCAACTCATCAATGAGAGTCCGCTAGGCATCATGCCCCAACACGAATGGGAAATCATTCAGTTTCTAAAAAAGAACAACAAAAAACTCTTCGTATTGGCCTGTGGTACGGACTACCTCAGTGTGAAGTATGCTTACGAGAAAAAATTCCGATACAGCATTTTGAGTCCTTTGTTTGAAGGAAAGGTCTCTGAAAAAGCCTTCGATCCTATCCTGAAATATCTGAAGCCTCCCTTCGTAAAACTGCACCACCAAGTAATGGAGGTCGTGGAGGGTGTCATAGCTTCCGACTTGGATTATCATATCCCCATGGAAGGGCATCCAAAATATTTGGGACTAATTCCCAACCCCATCAATGTAGAGAAGATTCCCTATACATTTCCGAAGAAAAGAGATCCCATTGTGATTTTCCATGGTAT
>CAZOSF010000159.1:0-2456 GCA_964582415.1 uncultured Alteromonas sp. | reverse complement strand
TGGAGATGAAGGAAACCAACTTGGCAAAATCGATATAGGCCTCATCCAATACCACGATTCCTTGGAAGCTTTTCAGGATCCATTCAATAGTTTCGGAATCCAATAGATTTCCTGTGGGGTTGTTGGGCGAACACAAAAAGATAAGCTTTAAGCATTCGTCTTTTAAATAAGGTTGAATCGATTCCCGATCGATTTGAAATTCTGCATTCAGCGGAATTTGAATCATTTCCACATCGTTGATGGCGGCTGATACCTTGTACATCCCGTAGGAAGGCGTAAAAGCCAAGGCTTTATCGGTTCCAGGCTCACAGAAAACCCGAAACAATAAATCAATCGCCTCATCGCTGCCATTTCCAACAAAGATTCTTTCAGGAGCGATTCCTTTTATTTGGGAGAGTCGAATTTTTAATTGGGTCTGATAGGGATCGGGATAACGATTCCACCTACCATACGGATTCTCGTTCGCATCCAAAAAGATACCCTCCAGTGCTTGGTATTCATCCCGTGCACTGCTGTACGGTTGCAAGGCCAAGATATTTTTTCGGACGAGTTTTTCTATATGTTTCATGAGCTAAACGATTTTAGTCGAAGGGTTACCGCATTTTTATGGGCTTGCAATCCTTCGGCATGGGCCATGGTTTCTATGGAAGGCCCCAAATTTTTGATGCCCTTCTTGGATAAACTTTGAAAGGTGATTTTCTTGACGAAGGAATCTACCGAAACCCCGCTATAACTTCTGGCAAATCCGTTGGTGGGCAGGGTGTGATTCGTCCCGGAGGCATAATCCCCAGCCGATTCACAGCTATAATTCCCAAGAAATACCGAGCCCGCATTTTGAACCGAATCGACATAGTCTTCGGCTTTTTCCGAAGCAATGATCAGGTGTTCCGGTGCGTATTGGTTGCTGAATTCCATAGCCGTTTCGAGAGAATCCAGTATAACGGTAAAACTATTGTCTAAGGCACCCTTAGCCAATTCAGCCCTAGGCAAATCATCTAACTGTTTTTCCACTTCTTCGGAAACAGCTTGGGCGATGCTTTCGGAGGTACAGACCAGCACTACCTGACTATCACTTCCGTGTTCGGCTTGGGAGAGCAGGTCGGAGGCGACAAAAGCAGGCACGGCCGTTTCATCGGCAATCACCAAAACTTCCGAAGGCCCGGCAGGCATATCGATGGCCACGCCTTCCTGTTGCACCAGTTGTTTGGCCTTGGTGACATAGGAATTCCCCGGACCGAAAATCTTGTACACCTGTGGAATGCTTTCCGTTCCATAGGCTAAAGCAGCGATGGCCTGGGCGCCACCTACTTTAAAAATTTTTGTAATTCCCAATAGATTGGCCGTGTATAAAATAGCGGGATCGATACTGCCGTTTTTATTCGGGGGGGTGCAAAGCACGATTTCCTGACATCCTGCCAATTGAGCCGGAACACCCAACATCAACAATGTGGAAAATAAAGGGGCGGTTCCTCCTGGAATGTACAACCCCACTTTTTCAATGGCCACCGATTTCCGCCAGCAGCGTACGCCGGACTGGGTTTCCACTTCGGGTTCTTCCAATAGTTGGACGCTGTGAAAGGCAGTGATGTTTCGTCGTGCCTTATCAATGGCTGCCTTTAATTCCGATGGAACCGCTTTTGAAACGTTTTTCAATGCTTCAGAAGAAACCATTAGCGAATCCAAGTCCACCTCATCGAATTTCTTGGAAAAATACCGAAGGGCCACATCGCCTTCTGTCTGTACTTTTTTAAGGATTTCCGAAACCACCCACGCTTCTGCTTCTGCCTTGGGTAATGGGCGCTCGCAAAGAGTGGCCCAGTTTTCTTTTTGGGGTTGCTTATATATTTTCATTAGAGGATGATTTTTTCAATAGGGGCGATGAGGATGCCTTCCGCACCGGCGGCTTTTAATTCGTCGATGACATTCCAAAATTTATTTTCTTCAATGACCGAGTGAAGCGAACTCCAACCTTCAATTGCTAAGGGCAGCACGGTTGGTGATTTCAAGACGGGCAAGATGTTGCTCACGGCTTCAATCTTATCATTGGGTACATTCATCAGAATGTACTTAGTGTTTTTGGCCTGCAAAACGGCTTGAATCCGAAACACCAGCTTTTCCAGAATTTCCTGCTTTTCGGGAGTCAGTTTTTGGGAAGCCGCCAAAACCGCTTCAGAGGTGAGGATGGTCTCCACTTCCTTAAGTCCGTTTTTGAAAAGGGTAGATCCCGAACTTACGATATCACAGATAGCATCGGCCAAGCCGATATTGGGGGCGATTTCCACGGACCCCGAAATACGGTGGATGTCGGCTTGAAGGTTGTTCTTCTTTAGAAATTCGTTTAGGGTATTGGGATAGGAGGTAGCGATTTTCTTTCCATTGAAATAGGAAAGATCAGCTACTTCCACCCCTTTGGGAACGGCCAACGAAACACGGCATTTGGAAAAGCCCAAGGGGAG
>CAZOSF010000158.1:0-2474 GCA_964582415.1 uncultured Alteromonas sp. | reverse complement strand
CCCGCGCATATTCGGGCACCCAAACCGAATGGTAGTGTCGTGCCAGTTGTTGGGCAAGGGTTGTTTTCCCCGTGGATTCGGGGCCAAAAAGAACGACCTTTATGCAGTTTGAGGGTTGTTGTCGAGGTATTTTTTCCATGAAAGATAGCCTTGAATGGCCAGAATTGTAAAAATTAGATATTGTAACGATAACATTCCTAAACCGCGGTAGGCATAGAGAGGGACAGTAATGATATCCGCAAAAATCCATAATGTCCAATTCTCTAGTTTTTTGAGGGCCATGTACCACATTGCCGTAAAGAATACCCCAGAAGTAAAAATGTCGATATAATTAGCGGTTTCTATTTCATAACCGAACCCAAGATAGACGATATAGGTTACCACCATCGTCAAAAGGAACAGTCCGAAACCGATGAGCTTTTCTTTTTTGTTGGTTCTTGTGATATGCACCACGGTTTTGTTATCCTTTTTTCGGGCCCAGTTCCACCAACCAAAAATACTCATTGCAGAATAGTAGACATTCATCATCATATCCCCGAAATAATGGGCTTGATATAGGAGATAGACCGTAATGATGGTGGCTATCAAGCCGGTGGGATAGACCCAGATGTGTTCCTTTTTGGCATACCAAACACTGGCAATTCCGAAGACAAAAGCCACCGCCTCCAATAGGATCGATTGCCAGGAAGCATTTGCGTAGGGTTCCAGAAAAAAATCAAAAATGGGGCTCATAGTCGCTTCGGTCGCTCTTAACTATTTTGATATACATCAGTCCCCTTTCGATGGCATTCAAGGCCGTTTTCATCTCTTTCTGAAGCACCTCCATGACCGCATCATAGTCTCCGTATACTTGGGTACTAAGCGGATTTTCAATAACTGTTAAACCACTATGGCGTAATGCTTTAATAAAATTGATGATAGCGGGTTCGAAATCATCCTGCAAAGGTGTTAGGGTGAGTTCCACGGAAATTTCCATTGGAGGTTTTTTTGAATTGAAGCACAAAGGTAATGATTTATGGAGAGGCAAGAGGCAAGAGGCAAGAGGCAAGATAATTTATGTCAATCACTTTTAATCGTTTGTTTTTCCAAAAATATTTTGGACGGATTTCCGAACTTGATCGATTGTTTCAAACCGACCCATAACTATCCCATCTGAATCAACAAGAACGTAGCTAGGAATTCCAAACAGTTGATATTTTTCAGCAACAATGCCTTCAAACGCCAGAGTATCAACAACATTCTCCCACGGAAGTTTTTCCTTTTGCGAGGCCTTTTGCCAGTTAGTGATCCTTTCATCCAAGGAAACACTGAGAATAGAAAAATTTTTATCATGGAAATCGACATATAATTGTCTTACTTCAGGGAACGATTCCCTACAAGGGGTACACCAACTTGCCCAAAAATCTATCAACAAATAATCTCCGCGAAACTGGGAGGTACCAACCCATTTATTCTCAGAATTTGGTAATTCAAAATCGAATATAGGCCTCCCCACCTCAACAAATGAATCAGGATATGCCATTGCCTTTATTCTACGCATCATATCAGGATTTTGAAACTCTGGCTTTAGTTTTTCGAATAAGTACTTCCATTGGACAGATGTCAGGGTAGAATCAAATCGAAATTCAGCCAAGAGGTCGCCTGTATAACGGGTATCCTTGAATTGTTCGCAAATAGTTTCCAATTTGGAGAAAAGTCTAGTATTCCATCCCGCCTTTCCCTTATGCTCATGGACAAAATTCAAAAAATTATTTTGGGCAGTCGCTAACGGTGTTCCATAAAGGGTGTCGATTTGTATCCAATCTAATTTTAGGCCATTTATTTCCCTTTCAAGAATGGAAATCTTGGTATGCATAATGCCAGGCTCAATGTAAAATGATTTGTCACATGCTGAGATTCCATCGGTTGCAAAGTTTGCCAACTCTGGATTGGTTACCCTGCCATTGAAAACAACTTTTTGCTCTTGTACTAAAACACTGTCGATCTTATCGCCAAATACACCAGTACGTAAATACAAATAACCACTATAATTCTCTGACAGCTCTACCTCTAGGCTATAGTTATTTTTCGATTCTTGCTTGCAAGAAACCAGCGTTAAAACAAATAAGAGATATACTAAACTGTTCCGCATATTAAGGGATAGTAGGACATTACTAATTGTTCATTGCTAATTACTCATTGCCTCAAAAGCAGTTCCCATGACGACCATATCGGCTCCTGCGCGGTAGGCTGCATGTAATTGTTCTGGGGTTCTGATGCCTCCCCCGACAATCAAAGGGATGTGAAGTTCTTTTTTAACAGCTTCAATGATGTTGGGAGAAACAGGTATTTTGGCTCCACTACCCGCTTCTAGGTACACCAGTTTCGCACCCATATACTCACCTGCTTTGACGGTATCCACAATTTGTTGAACCGCACCCTGTGGAATGGCCTTGGTTTGAGTCACCCGTTGCACGGCCGATTCGGTTCCGCCA
>CAZOSF010000157.1:0-2513 GCA_964582415.1 uncultured Alteromonas sp. | reverse complement strand
TGGCGGAACCGAATCGGCCGTGCAACGGGTGACTCAAACCAAGGCCATTCCACAGAGTGCCGCTCAACAAATCGTAGATACAGCCAAAGCAGGTGAGTATATGGGTGCGAAACTGGTGTACCTGGAAGCAGGTAGTGGAGCCAAAATACCTGTATCTTCCAACATTATCGAAGCGGTTAAAAAGGAGCTTCACATTCCGCTGATTGTTGGCGGAGGTATCCGCACACCCGAACAATTGCAAGCCGCCTACGTGGCCGGTGCCGATATGGTCGTCATGGGGACAGCTTTTGAAGCAATTAGTAATTAGAAATGAACAATTACTGAAACTTTCTCTTTTGTCTTGCCTCTTGATTATTTGTCGCATAAGGCATTTAATTACAGATTATTGGATGAGGAAAACCGTATTCATCCGATTTGGGAATTTTGTATCTTTAATAAAAAATAATGAAGAAGAGCTTCGCTATCATAGGATTGATATTGTGCTTTGGGATATTCCTGTCCTGCTCCAACGATAATGGTACTGAATCCGGAGACCAATCAAATCCTCCCGACGAGAATGTTTCCTGTGGATTCGAGAATGAATATATCAATACTCAAAGTGCCATTGATAATTTTACGAGAAGGGAAGTCCATGGTACGTTGTATATTACTGGAGGACTTGTTCAAGACCTTTCGGGGCTTTCCGATTTGACATTTATAGGGAAACTGGTAGTCCAAAACACAAATCTTACATCTTTAGCTGGCTTGGATAATCTTATAACCTTGTGCGACGGTGAAATTGAATTAATTAACAATATAGACCTGGAAGATGTTTCTGCGTTATCAAATATTGGAACTCAAATTACCAACCTTACCATCAAAGATTGTCCCGCACTGGAAGATACCGGAGGCCTAAATATGAATGAAGAGGCCATAGAGTTAATTATGATTCGATCTGGAATAAAAAATTTAAATTCTTTTACCAATCTGGACAAATTGAAAGTTTTTATTCTAAAAGAACTGCCTAATTTAAATTCCATTTCCGGTCTGTTGGGCATTCAAGAAATAGAGCATTTTGAATTTAGGGAATTGCCCATGTTGAGCAGTTTAAGTGGTCTGGATGAACTTGCGGAAGTATTAAAAAGAGTTGATTTGTATGATGTTGGTATTCAAAATTTAAATGGACTGTCCCAGCTAAAAACCATCGGGCATTCATTAAATATTGTAAATTGTGAGAGTTTGATTTCGCTTGAGGGATTGGGTCAACTTACAAGTGTGGGAAATATAATTAATTTGCATGGGATCCCTTTGGTTGAAAATTTTCAAGGACTATCTCAATTATCAGAATTGGAAGGTCTGGATATATCCGAGTTGGAATCCCTAGATAGTTTTGAAGGGTTGTCTGGCATTACTTCTTTAACTAGTTTAGTTATTTCAACCTGTCCACAGATTAGTTCCCTGGTCGGCCTATGGGGGCTAACTTCTATTGATTCAGTAACGATTTGGGGTTGTGAAGGATTAACCACGCTACAAGGTTTACAAAATCTCGAAACGATTCGGGAATATTTAAAAATATCAAACTGTGTCAATTTACAAAATTTGGACGTGCTCATGAATACCATGGGAAGCATTGGAGGTAATAATCCTAGAATTGAATTACATAATTTGCCCAATTTGCAGTCCATTCAAGGCCTACAACATTTCAAGGCAAATCGACTCATATTTTCTTCACTTCCCAATCTAACTTCGTTGAATGGATTAGGAGAGATCACATTATTACGAGAAATGTCTTTTGAAAATATCGGAATAACGGATTTGTCGGGTTTGAGCCATTTGGAATCTTTACATTATGTGAATGTAGTAGATTGTAATGCCCTTGAAAGTTTGGACGGCAGCCCTGTCCAAGGGGATGCAGGAGCATCGGAAAATTATCCTACCTATATTGTGTTTGAAAACAATACGCTGTTAAGCGACTATTGTGGTTTTACAACTCTCGCCAATTATTCTCCTTATATTGAAGTGGAATGTACGGGGAATGCCTACAATCCCACACTAGAACAAATTCAATCACCTACGGAATGCAGTCAATAGTGTTGGATTACAAAGAACAATTGTCCCGTCTCTAAGTTTGCCTAATAACCTTCAACCTTCAACCTCTGAAAAACATTAACTTTGTGTTTCAAATAAAAAAAACCTCCAATGGAAATTTCCGTGGAACTCACATTAACCCCTATTCAAGACGATTTCGAGCCCGCCATTATCAATTTTATCAAATCTTTGCGAAGCAGCGGGTTAACAGTATTGGAGAACCCTTTAAGTACCCAAATATACGGAGAGTATGATGCGGTCATGGAAGTGCTTCAGAAAGAGATGAAAACGGCCTTGAATGCCATCGATCGGGGACTGATGTACATCAAAATAGTAAAGAGCGACCGTAGCGACTATGAGCCCCATTTTTGATTTTTTCCTGGAACCCTATGCAAATGCTTCCTGGCAATCGATCGTATTGGAGGCGGTGGCTTTTGTATTCGGAA
>CAZOSF010000156.1:0-2576 GCA_964582415.1 uncultured Alteromonas sp. | reverse complement strand
CAGATGTGCTAAAAGGATTGGCGCGACAGGATGTGAATAAATTGAAAAAGAGTAAGAAAGGTGTAGAAAAATTGGATACGGAAATTGAAGATCTTAGAAATAATATCTTCTATTTCATCAAGAATCTGGATGAAACCAGTGTACGCGGCAGTAATTTCTACATCACTATTTTAGCCTATCTTACAGATATTGCCCAGTCATTGGATTATATCTCTAAGAAAAGCTTCAAACACGTAAACAACAACCACAAAGCGCTACGATTTAACCAGGTAAGGGATCTTCAGGAAATCAACGATGAACTTACTGCCCTTTTGGACGAGGTTCAAACCATTTTCGAAGAGAAAAGGTTTGATAGTCTATCGAGTATCCTAGATAAAATCCCTCAGTTGGATGCTAATGTTTCTGAGAAAATCACCAAACAAATCGCACGTACCAGAACCGAAGAATCAAGTCCGAAGAACACTACCTTGTACTTCAATCTTCTAACTGAAACGAAAGACTTGCTGAAAGCACTTTCTAGTTTACTGGATGAGTACTGTAACAGTCACAATGCCAATTTGAAATAATAACTAAGCTTGGCGGCAAACCTTTAGTTTGAATCCAGGTATCATCAAAATCTACCTTCAAAAAAGAGCGTATCTTTAGAAGGTAGATTTTGTTTTTATGACACAGTTTCTTTCTCAATTCCGAACAGGTTTATACGCTATCCTAGCCTTCATAGCAACTGGCTTCATTAGCGCTCAGGAATTAAAAATTTCGGCGGAGACAGTTGTTTCCAAATCCATTGCCTTCCACGATCCGAACCATCAATGGTCCACCCTTGCTACCACACTCTATGTGGTGCAGGAAACCCCAAATAAATCTTCTAGAACTCAAAAAATACAGATTGATTTACCGCAGGAACGTTTTGATATTCGATATCATCAGAACGGACATGATTTTCACTATCAACTATATCGGGAAAAGTGCACTGTAAATTTCGATGGAAGGGCCCAATTTTCCCCTGAAGAAGAAAAGGAATTTCAACTCAACTGCGATCGTGCAACGATGTGGCGCAATTACTACACCTATCTCTATGGACTCCCCATGAAACTATACGATTCAGGCACCCATATTGATCCGATGGCAGAGAAAACCACATTCAAAGGAACGCAATACTGGAGGGTAAAAGTGACCTACGATGCAGCTGTTGGTACTGATATTTGGTTTTTTTATTTCCATCCTGAAACCTATGCGATGGAAGCCTATCAATTTTATAAAGGAGACCCTGAGGGGCAGGGGAAAAATACCGGGGAATACATTCTGCTCTCGGAACTTGGAACGGTTCAGGGAATTTTAATGCCAAAAATAAGACGGTGGTACTACAACAAGGACGATGCCTATTTGGGAACCGATTTCCTATATAACAGCGACCCCGGAAAATAGTCCATAAAAAAAGGAGGGCACGACTCCCTCCTTTTCTAAAACTAACACTTAAAATTAAGAACCGCACATCAAACAATCCTCGTCGTTGTCGGCTGCCTCTTTCGATTTTGCCAGCAACTCTCTCAATTCCTGAGCGGTTAAGGGCTTATCGGATGCGGCAGATTGTGCTTCCACTTTGGCCTCTTCAACCACGGCAACGGGTTCTTCCTTCTTCTCATTGTTCAAGGTGAACTTAATGGCATCTACAGCGCTCTTCGTGCGCAAATAATACATGCCCGTTTTTAGGCCGCTTTTCCAAGCATAGAAATGCATGGAAGTAAGCTTGGCATAGTTGGCGTTCTCCATGAACAGGTTGAGCGATTGGGATTGATCAATGAAGTACCCTCTTTGACGCGACATGTCGATAATGTCCTTCATGCTCAATTCCCAAACTGTTTTATATAATTCCTTCAATTCCTGAGGAATCACATCGATATCTTGAATGGAACCATTGGCTCTCATGATTTCTTGCTTCAAATCTTCGTTCCAAAGACCCAAATTCACCAAGTCTTCCAAAAGGTGTTTGTTGACCACGATAAATTCTCCAGACAATACACGACGCGTATAAATATTGGAAGTGTAGGGTTCGAAGGCTTCGTTATTTCCTAGTATCTGCGAGGTAGAGGCCGTTGGCATTGGCGCTACTAACAAAGAGTTTCGAACTCCGTATTTCTTGACTTCTTTCCTCAGTTTCCCCCAATCCCAACGTCCGCTAAGTTCTT
The DNA here is from genome assembly GCA_964582415.1 of uncultured Alteromonas sp. Classification (GTDB taxonomy): domain Bacteria; phylum Bacteroidota; class Bacteroidia; order Flavobacteriales; family Flavobacteriaceae; genus CAZOSF01. Next base: position 390 of record CAZOSF010000156.1, on the reverse strand, counting down.
CATCTTTGATGTTCCAAAGATTGTGCTGAAACAGACCCTCTGAGATTGGGGAACCTTTGAAGCTTTCGTAAGGACCATCTTCTTTTGCCTCTTCCATGGAAGCGGTAACAGCTGCAAAATAAAGGGTCTCGAAGATTTCTTGGTTCAATTGCTTCGCCTCATCACTGGTGAATGGCAAACGCATCATGATGAAGGTATCGGCCAATCCCTGTACTCCCAAACCTACTGGTCGGTGACGAAAGTTGGAGTTCTGTGCCTCAATTACCGGATAGTAATTTCGATCGATTACGCGGTTCAGGTTTTTAGTAACCCTTTTTGTAACACGGAACAATTCCTTGTGGTCGAACTCTCCATTCTTTACAAACATCGGTAAGGCGATGGAGGCCAAAT
>CAZOSF010000155.1:0-2585 GCA_964582415.1 uncultured Alteromonas sp. | reverse complement strand
TTTTCAATTTAAATTTTACATACTGCATTTTTAATTCTATTGTCCGCGCGCCGGCTGGCCCGAAGTTTATCCTGAGCCTCTCGACAAGCTCGAGACTGGCTCCGTCGAAGGGCTAAAATTGTCCACTGGACAATTTCTTGACGCTCGGTCCGGTTGTCTGTAAAAAACCCCTCAGTCCTTCGGACAGCTCCCCTTCACAAGGGGAGCAGCTACTTTAATTCCCCTCCTTTTGAAGGCGGGGAGGCCGAAGGCCGGGGTGGTTATTTAGTACCCCTAAAATTTTGGTGTTAAGTTGAATAAGATTCCTTAGGTTTTTTCTAAACCTTACAAATTGTTGAAAGGGAGGAGCCACTATAGTATTAAAAGTCTTGACTCTTGTCTCTTGACTCTTGCTTCTATTTCAACAAATAATTCTTCAAGAACAGCGCTACCGCCTCGGTCATGCGGTCGCGGTTTTCTTTTTTGCGGAATCCGTGGCCTTCGTCCTTGGCGAGCATGTACCAGACATTTCCAGTACGTTTGTTAATGGATTCTACCATTTGTTCCGACTCACTGGCAGGTACCCTTGGGTCGTTGGCCCCTTGAATCACAAACAGTGGTTTGTTGATTTTATCGACGTGGTTGGTGGGCGAAATCGATTCTAAAAACTCTCGCATCTTAGGATCGCGTTCGTCCCCATACTCTACCCTGCGTAAGTCGCGACGGTATTCTTCTGTATTTTCAAGGAAGGTGACGAAATTACTGATCCCTACGATATCGATACCGCAACGTAGCTTATCGTTGTAATGGAACATGGAGGCCAAAACCATATACCCTCCATAGGAGCCTCCAAATACAGAAATACGCTCCTTATCGAAATCACCATTGGCCGAAATCCAATCGATCAGCATCCCGATATCCTTCACAGAGTCCTCTCGGTTATAGCCATTGTCCAATTTTAAATAGGTCTTACCATATCCTGAAGAACCGCGAACATTGGGTGCAATTACCGCAATTCCCAATTCGTTGGTTAGATAGGAATAGAAGGAAGAGAAATTAGGGGTAAACTGTCCTTCAGGTCCCCCGTGAATGGAAATTAACACTGGATAAGGCCCTTTGGTGTTGGTAGGCTTGTAGACAAAGGCTGGAATCATTCGCTGCTTGCCGTCCACTTTGTCGTAGGTGGCATAATGAATCAATTCCGGAGCTGGGAAGGTGCTAGTATCCAAGCCCCCTACCTCACTGCTCGTCCAGCGCTTTAGCGTATTGGTTCCAAAATCCAAGGAATAAACATCCCCAGAAGTTTGAGCGGTATTCATGGTCATCCCCAACTCATCTTTCGTTGGATGGAATTTTAGGCTGTATACCTGTCCGATAGGAATGTTCGGCACCTTCTCGTACTTGTGTGTTTTGAGATCCATTACATACAACTGACTAAAGCCATTGTCGTTTACGGTAAAGGCCGCTTTGGTACGCGCTTTATTCATCGCCCAATCTTCCACATCCCAAGGAATATCGGCAGTTAAGAACTCTAGCTTCTTGCTGGCCACATCGTAAAGCGCCATGGTGTTGAATTCCCTGCCGGTATTGGTACGCACGTATATTTTCTTACCCGATTTGTCCCAGTCCCCTGCTTGGAAGACCGCTTCTACGTTGGGATCATTCAATTGGGTGAGTTCCTTGGTCTTTAAATCCAGGATATAACTATTCGAACGGGTGCTGGATAAATATTGCACGATGGTAAGCTGGGTATCGTCGGGCGACCAGTCGGCTACAATCCAATAGCCTTCTCCACGGTCGATTTTAATATCCGCCTGTTTCGGAGCTTTCATATCGGTTACATAAACGTCGAAATCCTTTTTATTTCTTCGGGAGGATGTAAAGGCAAAGCGGTCACCTTTATTGGACCATTGGATGCCGAAATTTACCGATGCCCCATCGCTAAGCATTTCGGAAGTGCGGGTTTCCATATCATACCAATAAATTTGGGCAAATTCGTTCCCGCCAATGTCTTTGGTAAAAAGAAATCCGTCGAAGTTAGGAGACGGACAAAATGAACCATCGGAAACAGGTTCGTCGAAAAAGGTAATTTGATTACGAGCACCCCCTGGAGTAGTTACCGTATGCAATTGGGCGGTATTCCCGAAGCGGGTGGCAATCAGAATCCCGCCGTTATTGGGCAGCCAATCGGACAAATTCGCCGAGCGGGTATTTTGGTACTGCTGAATTCGTGAAGTGATGTCCTCTGGTGTATCAGGGACATTCATCAAAACCATATTCCCCACCTCACGGCGTTCCTGGGCCTGTGATGTTGGAAGGGAAAGGAGTAAAACAAAACTGAAAAGGGCTAAAAATCGCCAGAAAAATGGTTTCATAAGCGCTATTTTGGTCGTTAAAAATCGTTAGTTATACAATAGCTAAAAGATACGAAAATGTCAGGAATGTTGAATGTTAAAGGTTGAAGGTTTTGGGGTGTGGGTTTTAAGTAAAAATGTCTGGTCGAGCGGAGTCGAGACCTCATTAAGGATTTGAAGTATATTGTAACACAAGGTAGGTCTCGACTCCGCTCGACCTGACAAACCTCGACTCCGCTCGACCTGACAAAC
>CAZOSF010000154.1:0-2623 GCA_964582415.1 uncultured Alteromonas sp. | reverse complement strand
GCTCCGGAATCACCTTTCCCGTCATTTGCGGAATTTCCTTCTGATTGGTTTTATAGACCTCCAATCGACTGTCCAAATACCCCGTTTTCTTACCTTCAAAAATCGGCGAGCTGGCACAAAGTCCTGGGATCAAAGGAAGAATAAGTCGAACCGCCGCATGTAATTTCTCAAATTCTACATCGTCATAAAAAGGAAGGTTTAGGTGCATGCTTTGCACATTTGCCCACCCGTGTCCGTGACAATTAAAAATACGATTATACAATGCATATACTTCACTGTAACTGTGTTTCCATAACACCAGCTCTGTTTTAGGATCCATAAGTGGGTGAGAAGCGGTGGGAAGCAGTTTGTACCCCAAGGGTTGCAAATGTTTTTCAACATCCAAAACATTCGTGTGAAAGGCCTCGGATAACCCCTTGAGTTCAGCAGCAGGGCCATTGGTTTTCAGTTCTACCACGTGTGCTACCAGCTCATTACTCCATTCGATGCTGCCATTTTCTACATCAGAGACCAGCTTCCCAGCCTTGGAAATCATCAATTGATCCACCACTGGCGCTACCGATAAGGATTTACTTTGGACTACCATGTATTCCAGTTCAATCCCATACACTTCAAAGAGATGATATTTCATTATAATGCGTCCAATCGTTTTATTAATGCTTTGATGATTTTTTCATAAACCAGGTCACCATAGTAAGCGTCCTCCACTCCAAAGTCGATATTTGGATTATCATTAACTTCAATGATAATAGCCTTTCCGTTTACTTCTTTAAGGTCTACCCCCAATAATCCGGGGCCGATAATTTTCGAAGCCTCCAAAGCAGTTTTAACCACAAAGGCAGGAGCTTCTTCTATGGACATGGCATCTGCCATACCGTCTTGGTCTTCTTTGTCGGCGGCACTCCAATTATAGATTTGCCAATGTCCCTTAGCCATATAATACCGACAAACATAAAGCACTTCTGAATCTAAAATACCCACGCGCCAATCATAATCGGAAGGGCAGTATTCTTGTGCAATGATCAAATCCGATTCTTCGAGCATGGAAGCCACCAAATTTTCATATTCAGCTAAATCTTTTGCCTTTTTTACACCAAAGGAAAAGGTGGAATCTGGTGCTTTTAAAACTAAAGGAAAACCAAGTTTTTCCGGTACTTCCGATGCATTTTCGGAATGTACAATTATAGTTTTAGGTGTGGGTAACCCCAAATTCTCAAGGGCTTCTGCCATAAATACCTTATTGCAGCATTTTACAATGGCATCTGGATAGTCCACTATAGCGATATTTTCTTGTTGTGCCTTCCGAGCAAAAGCATAGGCCTCGTTATTGACTTCCGTACTCTGGCGAATCAAGAGGGCATCAAAAGCAGAAAGTCTAGAAAAGTCCTTTGGAGAGAGTACTTCGACGTAAAACTGATTTTTTTCTGCAATCTCTATAAACTTTTTAATGGCTTTAGTGTTGCTGGGAGGAGCAGGATCGTTTGCAGCTACCAAGATGGCCAAATCGTAAATTGCTTTAGATTGCTTCGCAATGTCGTATCGTTTTTTGGCGAAAAAATCCAGAGCAAAGCCATGTGCCATTTCCCTGTGATCTTGAGGGATATCCAATAGCGAAATCGCCTTGATTTGTTGAATTTTCCAACGGTTGGTGAAAACAAACTTTACCTTGATAAATGGAATCTGAAAATGACGAAAGAACTGTGCACTTAGATCGCGATATTTCTGTGCTACATTTTGCCCAAAATAGACGCTTAGCTCAAATTCTCGGGATTTGATACTTTTTAGATTATGTTGAATAAGTTCATCAAACTCTTCACTGATTACTTTTACCAATTTCGGCGCTTTTAGATCGACCAAATTCTTGGTAGTGGGGATGGGTATGTGCCCGCGAGCCTCAGCTAGTAAAGAGACGTAATACCCTTTCGATTGGTAGGAATAATTCCTGCAAAGGTTGAAAATACGTGCTTTTTTAATTTTTGAATAGTCAGGATTGGTAATATAATCCCGAGAAGAAATTATGGGAACATTTCCCTGCAGGAACTCCCAGTTCTTGGGAGTGTCAACTACAATATATTTGTCCATGCAAATCGATACAATTCTATCTCAAATGTAGCACATTTTTGAATGCATCGAGAATAATTCTTCGGCGAGTAAAATCCTATACTTGTAATACTCCTAAATTGAATGAACGCTCGATGGGGGCATGATTGGCGGCCTCGATACCCATGGAAATCCATTGTCGGGTATCCATAGGATCGATGATGGCATCGGTCCACAATCGGGCTGCTGCGTAATAGGGGGAAATCTGTGCATCATAACGCGCTTTAATCTTATTGTACAATGCCTTTTCGTCCTCTTCAGAAAGTTCCTTTCCAAGCTTTTTCAGAGAAGCTGTTTCAATTTGAAGCAATACTTTAGCCGCACTATTTCCACTCATTACGGCGAGTTCTGCTGAAGGCCAAGCTGCAATCAATCTTGGGTCGTAAGCTTTCCCACACATCGCATAATTGCCTGCTCCATATGAATTTCCGATAACGATAGTGAATTTCGGAACCACACTATTGCTCACGGCGTTCACCATTTTGGCGCCATCTTTAATGATACCACCATGCTCGCTTTTGCT
>CAZOSF010000153.1:0-2623 GCA_964582415.1 uncultured Alteromonas sp. | reverse complement strand
GCAAAAGATTTGTACTCGCCGAAATTGGCGTTACGGTCGTAATCGGTAGCCACACGTACTGTGGTGCAAGAGGTTGCAATAAGAGCAACCAGAAGCAACAAAGGGAGCATTCGTTTCAGATTCATAGAAATACGTTTTTAGTCAAACAATGATTCATCCACCCTGTTTGGGAGGGTCACTTTCAGTTTGGGTTGTTGTTGCATAGCACGTTTAATGGCGAAGATGGCTTCGTCGTTTCTGGCCCAGCTCCTTCTAGCAATTCCATTGTTCACATCCCAGAACAACATAGATTCCAGTCGGTTTTGCGCCTCCTTACTACCATCAAGAACCATACCGAAACCGCCGTTAATCACTTCGCCCCAGCCAACACCACCACCATTGTGAATCGAGATCCAAGTAGCCCCTCGGAATCCGTCGCCAATAACGTTGTGAATGGCCATATCGGCAGTAAATCGACTGCCATCATAAATATTGGAAGTTTCACGATAGGGGGAGTCGGTTCCGGATACATCGTGATGATCGCGACCCAAAACAACAGGACCAATTTTACCTTCGGCAATGGCTTTATTGAAGGCGGAAGCAATTTGGATGCGTCCATCGCTATCGGCATAGAGGATGCGAGCTTGCGACCCTACCACCAATTTGTTTTCCTGGGCGCCTTTGATCCATTGGATGTTATCGGCCATTTGCTGTTGAATCTCTGGAGGAGACTGTTTTTTCAATCGTTCCAACACTTCCGTGGCAATTGCATCGGTCATTTCCAAATCCTTCGGTTTTCCGGAGGTGCATACCCAACGGAAGGGGCCGAAACCATAATCGAAACACATGGGTCCCATAATGTCTTGAACATAACTTGGATAGCGGAATTCTCGGTTACTGTTTTTGTCAGGATTCATAACATCAGCTCCGGCACGAGAAGCTTCCAATAGGAAGGCATTTCCGTAATCGAAGAAATAGGTGCCTTTGGCTGTGTGGTTATTGATAGCAGCTGCTTGTCGGCGTAAACTTTCCTGCACTTTTTCTTTGAAGGCAGCAGGATCATTAGCCATCATGTCATTGGCCACTTCAAAGCTTAATCCAACCGGATAATAGCCGCCTGCCCAAGGATTGTGAAGGGAAGTTTGGTCGCTTCCCAAATCGATATGGATATTCTCTTTATCGAAATGTTCCCAAACCTCTACCACATTTCCATCGTAGGCAATGGATACTACTTCGCCATTTGCTTGGGCTTCCCGAACGCGTTGCGCCAGTTGTTCTAGGTCTGAAATTACTTCATCCACCCAGCCTTGGCTATGGCGGGTGTGTGTGGCTTTTGGGTTGACTTCCGCGCAAACAGTGACACAGCCCGCTATATTTCCGGCTTTTGGTTGGGCACCGCTCATGCCACCCAGGCCTGAAGTGACAAATAAGCCACCTTTGGGAGATTTGCCAATTTTCCGGAAACCGTTCAAAACGGTAATGGTGGTTCCGTGAACGATCCCTTGAGGGCCGATATACATATAACTACCTGCGGTCATCTGCCCGTATTGGGTTACACCTAGTGCATTAAAGCGTTCCCAGTCGTCGGGTTTTGAGTAATTAGGAATCATCATGCCATTGGTCACCACCACGCGAGGTGCATTGGGGTGGGAGGGGAAGAGCCCAAGAGGGTGTCCGCTATACATAATGAGTGTTTGATCATCGGTCATTTCCGAAAGGTATTTCATAACGAGGCGATACTGTGCCCAGTTTTGGAAGACCGCTCCGTTTCCACCGTAGGTAATGAGTTCGTGAGGGTGTTGTGCCACCGCATGATCCAGATTGTTTTGGATCATCAGCATGATGGCCTTGGCCTGAAGGCTTTTTCCCGGATATTCCTCGATGGGGCGAGCATATAGTTTATGTTCTGGACGAAAACGATACATGTAGATACGTCCATAGCTTTCTAATTCCTCATGAAATTCTGGCAAGAGGGTGGCGTGATGTTTAGGTTCAAAATAGCGAAGGGCATTTTGAAGCGCTAATTTTTTCTCCTGAGGGGTTAGAATATCCTTGCGTTTTGGGGCGTGGTTTATGGAAGCATCGTAGGGTTTAGGATCTGGTAGAATGTCCGGAATCCCTTGAAGAATTTCATCTTGAAATGTTAGGGTCGTTATCATCGAGAATTTGTTTTTTTATTAAAGCCGTAGGGGCAGTGACGGCATCCACTTTCACAGCAATAGCCCCTTTTCAACAAATATTGAGCGGTAAAGACTCTATAGCCTTCAGGGGTAAGGTAAAAATCCCCTTCTTCCAAAGGTATTTTTTTGTTGTAAAATGCCATAGTGCAAAGGTATCAAATTCTTACCTTGTTGTTATGATTGTCTTTGTAAATAGGATGTTAATTCCCAAGCGGTTTGCGGGATGGGTGCTTTGGCCCTTTGTAATTGTAAAAGATTCGAAGTATAGGCAGGATCCAATTTTTATGAATCATGAACGTATCCATTTACGGCAGCAATTGGAGCTGTTGATTGTGCCGTTTTTTATTTGGTACGGAGTTGAATTCCTGATACGATTACTGCAGTATAAGGATCGATACATGGCCTACAGAAACATTAGTTTTGAAAGGGAAGCGTATGAAAATGAAAAAGACCTCGACTATTTA
>CAZOSF010000152.1:1400-2676 GCA_964582415.1 uncultured Alteromonas sp. | reverse complement strand
TGGGATGCGGTAAATGAGATTCGATTCACCTTTAACGTAGACCGAGGCGATTTCCATACAGAACGTCGTTTCCATTGGCGCCCCAAGACCGATGACATCGTATATATTGCGAATGGGGATACCCTAAAATATACCCGAGGCGGTCAATTAGACAGCCTACAAACCGCGGCCGATCAACGTTTTATAAACGACAAATACTGGCTATTGGTGCCCTTCCAACTGGTTTGGGATCCGAACTTAGACTTTACCGAACAAAACAAAGTTGTGGCTCCAATTTCAAAAGATACCTTAAACAAGCTCACCTTAGTGTATCCTTCTGAAGGGGGGTATACTCCCGGCGACGCCTACGACCTATATTATAATGAGGACTATCGCGTACAGGAATGGTCCTACAGAAGGGAGAATCAACCCGAACCCAACCTCACGATGACTTGGGAAGATCTCGAACAACACAACGGACTCTCCTTTGCTACCATGCATCGCGATAGCCTGAACAATCTTCAAATACGTTTTACCGATTTATACGTGGAATAAACATGTACGAAAACAGTCTGGAATACGCCCTGCTTTGTGATGCCAACGACCCTTTGGCAAAATATCGAAATGAATTCCATCTACCTAAAGATAAGAATGGGCAAGCATTGATTTATTTCTGTGGAAATTCCCTCGGTCTGCAACCGAAAAGAACCTCCGAATACCTCCAACAGGAACTCAAGGATTGGGCCGAACTAGGGGTAGAAGGTCATACCGATGCCAAGCACCCTTGGATGCCCTACCACGAATTCCTAACCGAAAGCATGGCGGAAATTGTAGGGGCTAAACCCTCAGAAGTGGTAATCATGAACGGACTTACCGCGAACTTGCACTTTATGTTAGTTTCTTTCTATGTGCCTACCATCGATCGCTTCAAGATCATCATCGAAAAAGATGCCTTCCCCAGTGATAAATATGCTGTGGAGAGTCAGTTGAAATTCCATGGCTACGATCCCGAAGACGCCCTCTTATTGTGGGAGCCTCGAAAAGGGGAAGAATTATGTAGACTGGAAGACCTTAAAGCGCTTTTAAAGGAAGAAGGGGATATGGTTGCACTCATTCTTTTGGGCAATCCGAATTACTACACCGGTCAGGTATATCCTATTAAGGAAATCTCCGATATGGGCCATGCCTACGGCTGTAAAGTAGGCTTCGATTTGGCCCATGGCGCTGGGAATATTCAACCCAATTTACACAACAACGGACCCGATTTTGCGGTGTGGTGCACGTACAAATACCTCAA
>CAZOSF010000152.1:0-1300 GCA_964582415.1 uncultured Alteromonas sp. | reverse complement strand
GGATGTGAAGCGGTTGATTTGGAAGCGGCGAAGGCTGTTTTTAAGGATTATGACACAAAGGAACTATTTGAAATTGAAGCCGACATTGTAATTGGTGCGGATGGAGCGGGTTCGGCAGTGCGCAAGAGCATGTTCGACCACAAAAAGTTTCTGTTCTCCTTCTCCCAACAATGGCTTACTCATGGCTACAAAGAATTAGAAATTCCGCCCACCGAAGACGGTGGTTTCCGAATGGCAGATAACGGTTTGCATATTTGGCCACGAGGGGAAGACATGTTGATTGCCCTTCCCAATCTAGATGGCAGTTTTACAGTAACCCTATTCATTCCTTACGACCATAGTGATTTCAGCTTTGCTACCTTGGATACACCCGAAAAAGTAATGGAGTATTTCCAACGGGAATTCCCTGATGCGTTGGACTTGATGCCACAATTGGCAGAGGAATTTTTTCAAAATCCAACGGGTGCCTTGGGCACCATCAAATGCTCCCCTTGGAGTTGCTACAATAAAGTATTGCTTATGGGGGATGCCGCTCATGCCATTGTTCCTTTCTATGGACAAGGGATGAATGCCTCTTTCGAGGATGTGGTGGTGTTCGATGAAATTCTTGAAAAACATGAAGGTGATTGGGAGACCATTTTCTACGAATATGAAAAGGAACGTAAAAAAGACACCGATGCCATTGCCGATTTAGCGGTAGATAACTTCTACGAAATGAAAGGCCATACTGCGAGTCCGCTATTTCAACAGAAACGAAAACTGGAAATTGCATTGGAAACACAGCTTTCCGATCGTTACTATAGTAAATACTCCTTGGTGACCTTTAAAGAGGACATCCCTTATTCGGTGGCTATGAAGCGGGGACGCGCCCAAGACAAAGCCATTCTGAATCTTTTGGACGATGGCAAACTATCCGACACCATGAGTTTGGAGGAAAAACTGGATTTGATTCAAAAAACGACCAACGACATGCTTCACGATGATGACGTCGCTAAAAATTTAAAACTATGAGTACAACCAATAAACTAGTGGAGGGCAAAGCTACCCCACGTGGCGCCTACCCTCATATCAAAAGAGTTGGGGATTTTCTATTTATCAGCGGTACGAGTTCACGCCTACCCGACAATACCTTTGCGGGAGTGCATCGAGTGGATGAGATGGGAACCATGCGTTTGGATATTCGAGAACAAACCAAAGCAGTTTTGGAAAACATCAAAGACTATTTGGCCACAGAAGGGGCTACCTTGGCAGATGTTGTGGATGTTACCACCTTTTTGGTAAACATGAACGACTTTGCCGG
>CAZOSF010000151.1:0-2735 GCA_964582415.1 uncultured Alteromonas sp. | reverse complement strand
GCAGTCCTTCCCCTTTATTGAAATTCGGTTTCATCGAATGGGTATTTTATGGGTTTTTAAATAGTCTTTTAGTTGGGGAATGGGAATCTCTCCAAAATGGAAAATGGAAGCAGCCAATCCGCCGGTGGCCTTTGTTTTTTCAAAAACGTCCAAAAAGTGCGATTGGGTTCCGGCCCCTCCGGAGGCGATCACAGGCACCGATACTTCTTCGCAAATGGTGGCCGTTAGAGCGAGGTCGAAGCCTGATTTCGTACCATCCCGATCCATGGACGTAAGCAAGACTTCTCCAGCCCCACGATCTACTACCTCTTTGGTCCAATCGACGGTTTTTAATGGGGTAGGTTCTTTGCCTCCGTGGATGAAAATGTGATTATCGCCCTTTGTTTTTTTAGAGTCAAGGGAAACTACCACACACTGGCTTCCGAACTCACGAGCCAATTCGGAAATCAATTCCGGACGTTTCACGGCGGCACTGTTGATGGTCACCTTATCGGCCCCTGCCTGCAGAATTTTGGAAACATCTGAAACCGAAGTGATACCTCCGCCAACGGTAAAGGGGATACTCACCTCATGGGCAATCTGCTCCACCAAGGGAAGTAGGGTGGCTCGACGTTCATCGGTAGCGGATATATCCAAAAAGACCAATTCATCAGCGCCTTCCTTTTCATAGCGACAGGCCAATTCCACTGGGTCGCCGGCATCACGAAGTTCCAGAAAATTGACGCCTTTTACCGTTCGACCGTTTTTGATATCCAAACAGGGAATGATTCTCTTTTTCAGCATAGTTGTTCCAGTTCTTTTAAAGTGATTTTCCCCTCATAAAGTGCTTTGCCAATAATGGCTCCTTCACATCCAATAGTCTTCAAGTTTTGCAAATCTTCAAGAGTAGCAACACCCCCACTGGCAATAAGTTGAATTCCTGTATTTTCAAGAATGGTTTGGTACAGTTTCAAGGAAGGCCCCCTTAACATACCATCCTTTTCGATATCCGTACAGATGACTTTTTTCACACCTTTTTCTTCGTAGTAGGTAATGAATTCTGTGACTTCCCATTCCGATTGTTGTGTCCAACCATGGGTTGCAATTACCCCTGCTTTGGCATCGGCCCCCAATATGATCTGGTCCATACCGTAGTGTTTTAACCAACCTTCAAATATCCGGGGTTGGTCTACTGCGATACTCCCCCCTGTAATCTGTCGGGCTCCTGAATCGAAAGCGATGCGCGCGTCCTCATCACTTTTAATACCTCCTCCAAAATCGATTTGTAAGATGGTTCGGGATGCAATGGCTTCAAGGATCTTGTAGTTCACAATGCGTTTCGATCGGGCTCCATCCAAATCGACTAGGTGCAAGTATTTTACTCCATGATCCTCATAGCGTTTGGCCACTTCCAAGGGATTTTCGTTATAGGTGGTTTTTAGGGAATAGTCTCCTTGTTGCAAGCGGACACATTTCCCATCGATGATGTCCATGGCGGGTATTATTCTCATAGCTCTAAAAAGTTTTTAAGGATTTGCTGCCCAACAGTACTTGACTTTTCCGGATGGAATTGGACGGCATAGAAATTGTCTTTTTCCAAGGTCGCACTAAAAGGCAAAATGTAATCGCAAATGGCACCCGTGGATGCTCCTAAGGTGACGTAGTATCCATGCACAAAATAGACATTGTTCGTCGCCTTCAATCCCTTCATCAGTTTACCGTCGACTTGCTGAAAGTGGTTCCAGCCCATATGGGGAACCAAGTCTTTGGGCGGAAAACGTTTTACTTCGTTTTCGAAGATTCCCAAACAATCCACCGAACCTTCTTCGCTATAGGAACATAACAATTGCTGTCCCAGGCAAATACCCAAAACAGGCTGTTTGAGATTTTGGATGACCTCATCCAAGCCACGCTCTTTTAGGTATTCCATAGCCGTACTGGCTTCGCCGACCCCAGGAAAAATTACCTTTTCTGCACTGGAAAGTTCCGTGGGATTGTCCGTTATAATCGAGGGATAGCCTAAACGATCTAGGGCATTCTGAACCGAACGGATATTTCCGGCGTTGTATTTTACGATGGCAATCATAGGCTTCCTTTGGTGCTTGGAATGGTAAATTGATTGTTTTGTTCCACGGCTGCTTTTATAGCTTTGGCAAAGGCTTTAAAAATCGATTCGATCTTGTGATGTTCGTTGTCGCCTTCCGCTTTGATGTTCAGGTTGCATTTGGCCGTATCGCTGAAACTCTTAAAAAAATGATAGAACATTTCCGTAGGCATTTCTCCTATTTTTTCCCGCTGAAAATCGGCCTCCCACACCAACCACGGGCGTCCACCGAAATCGATGGCTACCTGTGCCAGGCAGTCGTCCATTGGAAGTAGAAATCCATAGCGCTGAATCCCTTTTTTCGAACCCATGGCTTCCAAGAAAGTCTCTCCCAGGGTCAAAGCCACATCCTCTATGGTGTGGTGTTCATCGATTTCCAAATCCCCATTTACCTCGACGTTGAGGTCCAGATTTCCATGTTTGGCAATCTGTTCCAGCATATGGTCGAAAAAGCCAAGTCCCGTGTTGATACTGCTTTTCCCCGAGCCGTCCAAATTCACCGAAATTGCAATATCGGTTTCCTTGGTGGTACGTCTTTTGGAGGCCGTTCGTGGTCGACTTTTTAGGAATTGATAAATTTCTTCCCAGTCGGTCGTCTTCAAGGTAGCTGGGCGAGCACTTTTCTCTCCTATAAAGATGCTCTGGGTTCCCA
>CAZOSF010000150.1:0-2767 GCA_964582415.1 uncultured Alteromonas sp. | reverse complement strand
GAGCCATTCCGTCATAGGCATATTCAGTCTTTACCCCTCTTGCATCCACTTCTGACACAAGATTCTTACCTTTGTAAGTTTTCGTGGTGACTGCAAGGCTTTTCCCTTTTGCGCTGAAAGTTTCCTCTTTGATGATACGAGAAAGATAGTCATAGGTATACTCGATGTAAGACCCATCTACTTCCCATTTTCTATAGAGTGTTCCATCAAGGTGATATTGACTGCGCGTTACTGTGCCATCGGGGTTCTCGGTGGTTAATACCCGTCCGAAAATATTAAAGCGTTTTGTTGTAAGACAACCCTTTGCATCTATTTCAGATACTGGATGATTGAACAAATCGTAAACTTTGGATTCAATATTACCCTGGCAGTCAATGGTAGAGACTAAACGGGAACAGCGGTCGTAAACATATGTTGTTTTATTTCCATGGCAGTCGGTTGTCGAGGTGAGGTTTCCTGCTTTGTCGTAGGTGTGCGTTCTTGTCAGAATCTCACCGCTTTCATGCTCTTCAATTTCTTTGACAAGCTCATGATATTTATTGTAGTCATACCGGGTCACTTTGCCGGTACCAAATTGTTCTTCGGATACCTTCCGATCTAGTTCATCATAGGTGTAGAGGGTAAGCTCTCCTAAAGGATTGATCTCTGAGAGCACATTCCCATGCGCGTCATATTCTTTGAAAATGGAATAGGCAAAGAAGTTATTGGAGTCGTATACCTTTTGTTCGATCAATCGGCCATCTTTGTCATGAACGTTGTCTTTTCTCGATGCTAATACCCATTGATTCGAAACGAGATCAAAGTAATACTGGGTAGTTGTTTTTGGCAGTAATTTCTCGTATTCGCTTACTGTCTTGATGCGATACGTGACTTCTCTGAGATCATCTTCATCTTCTCCCGAACCGTCATCTTCTATAACCTCTGTTTTAAATCCTGCTGCGTTATAGCGATAAAATTCCCGAAGATGACATTGGCCACCGCTAACAGTGCGTTTGGATTGAAGAAGAGAGGTATCCGGGTAGTAAGTGAAATGGATTTCAGTGCCATTCGGTAAAGTTTCTTTTGTCAATAGATTGAACCCATCGTCAGAATACTCGAATGTTGTTTCCTGACATTCCTGACCTTCTATCGGTTTGTTACCTTTCAATAAAACGACATCTTCCTGAAGTCCTGTAATCTGACCGTACACTTTCTTGCTTACAGGATTGCCACGCCTATCATAGTCATAATAAACGCAATGCCGGCATGCATTAGTGGTAGTATCAACCAATTGTATCTGCCTAATGTCTCCGGATAACGTGTAGAAATATTTCCAGGCCCTATTTGCTGAACTGTCTTCAAATTCACTGACACGTTTTTTCTTGTATGTGAATGTCTGTTTGTTATTTAGGGGACACGTTACTATGGTCTTATTTTTTTCATACGAAAATGAATAAAGCCTTTGGCTGCCGGTTTCACTAAGACGCTTGATGTTTTTTACCTTTCCCCTGTGATGCTTATCACTGGAAAAATAATTCACCTGAAGATATTCATCGCCTTCTCTACTAAGCTTGGTCATCTTTCCTGAGCTGTTATACTCGTATTCTTGTGAGAGAAGATGACTACCTTCAACCTTCTTCAAGCGTTTTTTGGAGTCAAAATGGTAAGCACACTTTTTTTTCCTATCAATTGAGGCATATTTAGTCCCTCCATCTATCATGGATAAGGTGGATAATCTGGCGTTGGCAGAATCTTTGTTGTAGACTTTCAGGGATTTATCCGAACCATAGCTATAACTAAACTGCTGTCCGTCGGGGAGTTCCTCTAAGGTTAGTCGATGATCGTAGTGCTTTTTGTGTGTGAAATAGCGCTTTGTACCATTGGAGAGAGTGATATTCCATTTTCCTTTCTCAGGGCCTTCGATGGATACCCTGTTTAAATGAGGCTCCATTCGGTTTAAGGGATTCATGGCGCCGGAATATCCTGATTCTTCATAAAATTCTTTGGAAATTGTGCACGCCGTTCTTTGAGTTCCCATCAGCCATCCTTCATAAGGAATAACCGAGGCCTCGCCAAGAGAAAGCCCAAGATCTATGGTCTTTCTTAAACCTGCAACATTCTCCTTAGCCTTGAGATTGATTGGGAACGTATGAGACATCCCCTTTCCAAAAAATCCCTTTTCTGAATTTCCACTATCATAAGAACGGATTAGGCTGAGCTTACCAAGACCTGTAGCAGGAATATCTGTTTCCGTGAAAAAGAAACTTCCCGATACTACATTGACACAACCACCCACAGAAGCCTGTGGCTGCATGTCGGCTGAAAGACGTCCCTGAATCTCCTCATCAGCATGCAATGAAGAAAACAAAACAAATAATAAAAAATACAATCTATACATTTTGCATAAATTCCCATTTAGAACGGGAATTTTATATAGGTGCATAGGGTAATATTTCAATGGAATTCTTGTGATTCTTAAACAGGAAATGAGTTCACAGGGAAGAGCAATTTGCGCTTCAACATTTCTGCCTCATCTGTCTTTTCGGATAGTTGGGTATAGCTTTCTTCGTAGAGGGCTTTAAGGTGTACGGGATTTAAATATTGAGGGCTATGGATTTCGCAGATTGTGCAGTAATGGATCCGATCCCCTATTCCATCCTTGGAGACTTCGAGAAGGTAGATATGAACAGCGGAAATATTTTCATTTGTCTCATTCATCCATTGCTGGACATTTCTCGAGATGGGAATGGTACCGAAATAGGTGTGTTTTTTGTGGATGTCCCACCCA
>CAZOSF010000149.1:0-2771 GCA_964582415.1 uncultured Alteromonas sp. | reverse complement strand
TATGAATAAACTACAAAGGGAGGGAAGTGTCCTTTTGGGTAAGAAATACGTTCAACGCAACTGGGAATTACAGTTTTTAGGAGATAATAATCGGGAGTGCCTTCAAAAATATTTGGGAGACACCTCCTTTCAGTCTTGGATTCCGGAACGAATTATTGCGGAATATCTTGATAAGTTTTATAAAGAAAACCCAGTACACAATTCCCATCCACTGAGTATGTTGCTTACATTAGCCGTAAAGAATGAACAGGATGTCCAATAGGAAAAGGATATTGTTTACCATACCCAATTTTAAGACGGCAGGTAGTAAATACGTGCTGTTACATATCATGGAACGATTGGATACCACAATTTTTGAGCCATGGGTGTTGGTTGAAAAATTTCAAGAAAGCATCCCGTCTATCATTCCTCCGGATCGGCAACTGTGCTTGAAAAGGAAAGGAACGCTATCGTATATCCGAAAATTGGCCAAATTGCTAAAAAAGAATCGGATAGATTTGGTACATTCTTGGGACTACAAATCTACTTCGTTGGAGGCGATTGGCAGCAAGGTAGCGGGAGTACCCTATATCTATACGAAAAAGAATAATAGTTGGTCCAAACGATGGTTCGCCAAGAGCCTTCTTTCTAAGCATATCGCCTATGATAATCCTGAAATGAAGGAGCGATTTTTTAGTCATCCCTTACTCACGAAGAAGATTTCGTTCATTCCTCATGGCGTTGATGCAAGCGAGTTTAAACCAATGGTCAAAAAGGAAAAACGAGTTGAATTTCGAATTGGAAATATCGGGGTGATTGGTCCAAATAAAAATCAATTGTTCTTAATAAAGGCTCTCAAGGAATTACCTTCCCACTTTGTGGTATGGCTGTACGGTCGAGAAGATGAAAGCTATGGTAGCATGCTACGATCCTATGTAAAAGAACATGGGCTAGAGGAACGTGTTCAGTTTAAGGGGTACGTTTCGAATGCTGAAATGCCTGAGGTGTTAAATAGGTTGGATGTTTTGGTTTTAGCTTCACATCAAGAAGGTTTGCCATTGACCCTATTGGAGGCTATGGCCTGTGAGGTGCCCGTAATAACTACCGATTCCGGTGGAGGGGCACGATACATAATTTCTCAGGGAGGAGGATGGCTTATTGACGGCAACACCTGTGAAGACCTGGTGGATAAATTGAAGAAACTAGAAAATAATGAGGCGTTAAGAAGCGAACTGGGAACAGAAGGGAGGCAAATTGTTCAATCCCGATTCACTGTGGAAAATGAGGTGACCTCCTATGAGGTACTCTATAAATCGCTCTTGGATAATGCGTAGGTTCAACAAACATGTAATCGTTGTGGGATCGGCCCGAAGCGGTACCAGTTGGCTGGCGGAGCTTTTGGCGCGACCTTACCGTTATCGTTTGCTGTTCGAACCGGAGCATGAGTTCCAAACAGAAAAGGGACATCTTTTGGTAGATCGATGGATTCGAACTCCCGAGGAGGCGGGCGAGGGGCATCGGTATTTAAAGAAAGTATTTCAAAACCGCATAGACAATGATTGGATTGCCCAGCACAGCAATCGAAAATGGAAGCGCCATCTATGGCCTTGGATTCCGAAACGATTTGTGATTAAATTCGTTCGATGTAATCTTGCGGCTGGTTACATGAATAAGGCTTTCGGAATTCCCGTAATTCATGTCGTTCGTGATCCTTTTGAGGTGATTGCATCCCAACAAAGGGTTGCCTTTCCATGGCTGTTCGACTTGGGATATTTTATTGAGCAAAAGGACTTTGTTTCATTTGTTCAAAACAACTATGGTTTTGATCTCAACATATGGGCAAGTTTATCTAATATCGAAATATTGAGCTTGCGTTGGTGTTTGGAAAATGTGGTGGTAAAGGCGTTGCAGGCGCCAAATTCGTCCAATTATTATTGGGTAGATTATAAAGATTTGAAGAACAACGTCAACGTGTTTACCCAATTATGTGAACGCATTCAATTTGACTCCATTTCCAATATTGAAGAGTGGTATACAAGACCTTCCTCCAAAACCCACCCGAAGAGTTCTATCTATGAAGGGGGGGAATCAAAACGTTTGTCGGAGCAGGAAATAGCCCAGATTTCAGCAATTTTGAAACTATTTGAATACACGTGTTGATGATAAAAATCGAATCCAAAGTGTTTGAGATGCATCTGGATAAGTCGGGAATGACTTCTTCGGTAAAGTTCTTGGAAGAATTAGCACAATGCTATTGCTCAAAAACAGGCAGTTATTTTGGCATTTCATCAATTATCAAAAAGTTCGAGCAAAAAGTATTTGGTTATAAAAGCTATTTGGTTTTCAGGGATAACATTCGCTATTTTCGTTCCAAATGGCGCGTGGTGATAAAAAAGCGTATTCAATGACTGTAGGCCTAGTTCTAGCCGTACCTCCGGGATATTCCGAAACCTTTTTCCGATCCAAGATTAAAGGATTGCAAGAGAATGGGGTTGAGGTAGTCTTATTTGTTCAGAAAAGCGCCACCGACTTTTCGGATTGTTCGGTGAAAGTTCAGGCAAAAACATTTGGGAATCCAATTTTACAAATGTTGGCAATTCTTATCAAGAGTATTCAATTACTTCCCCATACGAATACGGTACGTCGGTTTTGGCAACTGGAAAGGGAGGAAGGGAAGTCAACTTTCGAGACAATTAAATCGGTGTATTTAAATGCCCATATTTTGCAATCACGGATGGATTGGTTGCATTTTGGTTTTGCTACTTTGGCCTTGGGAAAAGAAAATGTTGCAC
>CAZOSF010000148.1:0-2817 GCA_964582415.1 uncultured Alteromonas sp. | reverse complement strand
GCTCGACCGGACACTTGGAGTAGCGCTACTGGAAACTTGAGATTGCTCGACCGGACACTTGGGGTAACTCGATCCGTCACTTTGTGGAATTCGACTAAACATAAGTACCGCTTGACTCTTTACTCTTCACGCGTAACGGATAAAATTGCAAAGCAATTTTATCGAAACAAACTCCAATCGAGCGTTAGGGAAAAGACGTTGCTGTACAAGGCGGCACTTTGGTCGCCAATATCCGTAAGGGCATAGTCCACCTGAATTCCTTTGTATTTGAATCCAACCCCGATATTTGGTTGGAATCCTACAGCATCGGTGCCGTCCAATTGTTTAATGTTCTGAAAGTTGCCTACTCCAGCACGGACAAATACCATATCGGTATATCCAAATTCCAATCCAAAGGATGGGGTAACACTTGCAAAAGAAGAGGAGATCACATCATTGGTCTCTGCAAATCGAAAATTCAAATCTACCTCCGCTAAAAGTGCATAGTCATAATGGAACACCCACTGCTTGGCAACTCCCATTTGCAACTTAGGAATCGTAATCTCTGTGGTTTCGGGTAACTCCTGGTTCTGACCGGCGACTGCGCCTTGGATGTCGGCAAATTTATCCTCATCGATGTTCCAAGCGTTAAAGGAAGTTGTGATATCCCGTACCATAACGCCAAACATCCAATCCTTTTTGTTTTTCATCTGTAGGGCGGCATCCAATCCGAAGCCCCAGGAAGAGGCGAAATCCCCGATGATACGACGAATTACCTTGGCATTTACACCAAGATGCAATCCGTCTAACGGCAAGGCTCTTGCATAGGAAAAGGTGATACCATAATCGGCTGCCGAGAAAAGACTGATTCTGTTGTAATCGATATTCCCTTGGTCGTCGATTAACTGGGTGGTGTTTAAAATGTCATCCACACCAAATCGAATGATAGAAACTCCCACCACACTTTGGTCGTCCAACGGCATGGCGAACGCGGCATAATCGTAATTAGCGATATTGGCAAAGTAAGAGGCGTGCATCAGCGACATTTGCTTGTCTTCGAGATGCAACAAACCAGCTGGGTTCCAATAGCCCGAATTCACATTGTCGGTAGAAGCTACCACGGCATTGGCCATCCCAAAAGCAGCTGCATCCACCCCGATGTTCATAAATTCGTTAGAATACTTCCGGGTAGTTTGTGCACTCAGAGAAAGTCCGCATAGCAAAAGCGGGATAAATAGCGTCTTTTTCAAGCAATTCATGAAATGCAAATATCTCACTATATTTTCAATTACTAAACTACATTTTTGATTCGATATTGTAGTGGTCGCAAATACTTTAGTATTTTTACAGTAACAAGTTTCCTCGCTATGCTTAAGCAAATTCCCAATATGATTACCTCTATGAACCTCCTCTGTGGAGCCGTAGCCATCCTTTTTACGGTATCTGGGGATCTCATCATCGCAGCGGTTTTTGTCATGATTGGCATTGTTTTGGATTTTTTCGACGGATTGACCGCGCGATGGCTTAAGGCTCAAAGCCCCATAGGAGGACAACTGGATTCCTTAGCCGATGTAGTTACCTTTGGTGTGGTACCTGGATTGGTAATGGTACAAATGCTTCAATTGGCATTTTATGGTGAAATGCGGCCTCTAACGGAAGTGTTCTCTGCCAGGGCATGGAATGTTGGGATTCAGAATTACTATCCACTTATCGGACTTATGATTATTGTGGCCTCGGCCTATCGATTGGCAAAATTCAATGTGGATACGCGTCAGTCGCATCATTTCATAGGCTTGCCAACGCCCGCCAATGCTTTATTGATACTAAGTCTGCCGTTGATATTCGAATTTCAGTATTCCCATACTATTGAAAGCATCTTCTTCAATAAATGGTTTTTGATTGGAATGACTTTGGTGAGCTCTATTCTTTTGAATGCAGAACTGCACCTATTTGCCTTTAAATTCAAAACTTGGGGAGTAAAGGAAAACCTAAAACGCTATTTGTTTGCGGCGTTGTGTGTTGTTTTATTGCTGTGGCTGAAGTTCATGGCCATTCCAATACTTATTTTATTGTACATTTTGATTTCCTTGATCTGGAAAGAGAAGGACTAGAATTGTAATTTCTTCTTTCGCAATTCGAAATTCTGCCCTAGATACACTTTACGCACCATTTCATCGGCGGCTAATTCTTCAGGCACGCCATGCTTTAGGATACTTCCTTCAAACATTAGATAGGTGCGATCTGTGATGGCCAGTGTTTCTTGAACGTTGTGGTCGGTTATAAGAATACCGATATTCTTGTTCTTTAATTGTGCCACGATACGTTGGATATCTTCTACGGCAACTGGATCGACTCCTGCAAAAGGTTCATCCAAAAGAATAAAGTTGGGATCGGTCGCTAATGCCCGGGCTATTTCGGTTCGACGTCGCTCCCCACCACTTAGTAAATCCCCTCGGTTTTTTCGGATGTGTCCCAACCCGAATTCTTCGATAAGGGACTCCATTTTCATATGTTGTTCCTTTTTGGACATTTTTGTGAGTTGAAGGACACTTAAAATGTTGTCTTCGATACTCAACTTTCTGAAAACGGAGGCTTCCTGCGCCAAATAGCCAATGCCATTTTGGGCCCGCTTGTACATGGGAAATTTGGTGATATCAACACTATCGAGGTAAATCTTACCGCCGTTTGGTTTAATCAAACCAACGATCATGTAAAAGGAGGTGGTTTTTCCGGCTCCATTGGGACCCAAAAGTCCAACAATTTCACCACGGTTTACCTCTACGGTAATTCCCTTAACCACCTCTCGGCCTTTATAAGATTTGACAAGATTTTCGGCTC
>CAZOSF010000147.1:0-2821 GCA_964582415.1 uncultured Alteromonas sp. | reverse complement strand
GCCCCAAAATAATTGCCCCAGCAATGTATTTATTTTGTGCCTTTGGCCACCCACGAATTCCGCTATTTATTCTTTTTCGCTTTTATCATGGCCTCCAACATGTCCCACATCTGTTCTGGGATTTCTTCGAGAATATTAAACTGTCCTGCTCCTTTCAGCCATTCCCCACCATCTATGGTGATGACTTCCCCGTTGATATAGGCAGCGAAGTCGGAAACTAAATAAGCTGCCAGATTCGCCAATTCCTGATGGTCACCCACTCGTTGAAGGGGTACCTTTTTCGCTAAGTCAAATTTTTCCTTTAAATCTCCAGGCAGTAAACGATCCCAAGCTCCTTTGGTAGGGAAGGGTCCAGGTGCGATGGCATTGAATCGCATGCCGTATTTGGCCCATTCCACGGCGAGGGAGCGGGTCATCGCCAATACACCGGCCTTTGCAGTCGCGCTCGGAACCACATAGGCAGATCCAGTCCATGCATAGGTAGTAACAATGTTTAAAACTACCTTATTTGTTTCCTTTTGGTCGATCCAATGTTTCCCGAAAGCAAGGGTACAGTTTTTAGTGCCCTTTAAAACAATATCAATAATGGTATCGAAAGCGTTGGCAGAAAGTCGTTCGGTAGGGGAGATAAAATTACCTGCTGCATTATTCAACAAAACGTCTACTTTACCAAAAGCATCCACCGAAGAGGCAACCATGGCTTCTACCTGAGCATACTCCCGAACATCGCAAGCAAAGGTGTGCACTTTACCGCCAGTGCCTTCTTCAAGCTCCTTCTTGGCTTGCTGCAATTTTTCATCATTTCTGGAAGTGATGACCACATTAGCGCCAAGTTCCAGGAAATAGGTGCTCATCGATTTCCCTAGGCCACTTCCGCCACCAGTTACGACGATAGTTTTACCTTTCAGTGCATTGTCACGTAGCATTTTTGCTTTTAAATCCATGGGTTGTTCTTTTGGGTTAAAGGTACGGAAAAGGGAGGGATTCGTTTGGGTATGTGTTTTGTTTTCATCGTTTCATATAGACTGTTGAAAACCAAATTTTAAACAAGGGATCCATGAATTCCAGTCTGTTGTTGAATGTATCGATGATTTCCTTTTGTACCAAGGCTTCCTTCGAACGATTCACCGTTGCCGAAGAAGAGAGGTTGTATTTTTTAATAGTTTCTTTTGCACTGAGTTTCTTCACTCCCTGAGCAATGGCTTTCAATAGGTTTAGTTGAAGATTGGATAGACTGTCCACTTCCTTGCTAAAAATGAGATCATACTGACTGAGAAGCTGGGTCAGTCCCTGCTCAATGGAAGCATCACTACATTTCTTTGCAGAAGCCATCCATACCGAATTGGCTAACTGTTGGACAAAATAGGGGTGGTTGTCCACCCGATTAGCAATTTCGGAAGCTAATTTATTACTGATCGACTTCCCGGTTTCCTTGAATCGTTGTTGGATGTATTCGACCCAATGGTCGTTATCGATTTTGGAAAGGAAAAACAACTCGCCAAATTTGTAGAACGGCATCGATTTGTTTTCGAATATCTCTGTAAGCATGTGTTGTTTACTCCCATAAATGGCATAACTGCATGTTTGATGGGTTTGCCAATGGGCGCGAACTTTCTTCTGAAAATCCAAAGCGTCCTCAAAATGGGAGATATTTTGAAATTCATCCAAACAAACGACCAGTTGAATGCCTTTTGCCTTAGAAACCACCTCTGGTAAATTCAAAATCTCTCCCGGATGCTTTTTCACCTCTTCCCAATCCAAGGAAAGACTGAATTCTTGCGTGGGATCCATTCCAAAGGAAAACTTAGGCACTAATTGCTTGAAAAAGCTCTTAGCTTTCTCAACACGCTCTTCCCATTTACTGTAAGAAGCCTTAAGTACTTCCGAAGCAAAATATTCATAAAATTCTTCCTCGTTTCGGGTTTTAAACAGATCGATAAAACAAAAACGCAGCGTTGGATGCTCCTGTTCCAATTCGCGGGCTATCCGAAAAAACAGGGAGGACTTACCCCATCTTCTGGGGGATATGACTGTAACATTGATTTTAGAAAGTATTAGAGAAGAGATACGAGCAATCTCTTCTTCTCGATTCACAAAGTAGGTGTCCGAGACAAGCTTACCGTATTGGAAGGGTAGAAAGGAATCCATCCTTCAAATATAGTAACAATTAAGTAAGTTACAAAAATGTAAGTAACAAAAGTGTTAGTTATTCAGCTATGGAATCAATTAAAATGTTTAGCATCTCAATGGCTGCGGCACTGATTTTGGTTCCCGGACCATAGACGCCAGCAACCCCAGCATCGAATAAAAATTGATAATCTTGTGCGGGAATAACACCTCCTACAATAACCATGATATCTTCCCGTCCTTGATCCTTTAGGGCTTGAATAACTTGCGGCACCAGTGTTTTATGTCCTGCAGCCAATGACGAAACCCCTAAAATGTGTACATCGTTTTCAATGGCCTGTTTTGCAGCTTCCGTAGGTGTTTGGAAAAGGGGACCAATATCCACATCAAATCCAACGTCGGCATAACCGGTCGCAACTACTTTTGCTCCTCTATCGTGGCCATCCTGTCCCATTTTGGCAATCATAATCCTTGGGCGTCTACCTTCCAGCTCTGCAAATTGGTCGGCTAAAGCCCTTGCTTTTTCAAAATTGGGATCTTTTTTCATCTCTTTACTATATACACCACTTATCGATTTGATCTGCGCTTTGTATCGGCCATAAACTTTTTCAAGGGCGGAGCTTATTTCACCAAGGGTAGCACGTTCTCTAGCGGCTTCCACAGCTAAAGCTAATAAATTTCCTTCACCTGTTTC
>CAZOSF010000146.1:0-2847 GCA_964582415.1 uncultured Alteromonas sp. | reverse complement strand
CTTGGTAGCTTAAAATCGGTGGGCGGACTAACTATCCGAAACAGTGCGATGACGAGCCTGGAGGGACTCAATAACCTTGAAATTATTGCCGGTGATTTAATTATAGAGGACAATCCCAACCTTACTTCTATTTGCTGTTTGAATAATGTAGAGCAGGTGGAAGCACTCAGTATAATGAATCACCCCAACCTGATCGACATCTCTGGCCTTTCAGGAATAAAAACCGTTAACAAAGACCTGCGCATTCGAACGGCTCCCGTGCTAACTTCTCTTAACGGACTTCAAAGCTTGACTACGGTGGTAGGCACCTTTCGAATGATTGAAGTGGGTGCTCTCACCTTGGACGGGCTGCAATCGTTACAGGAAGTGGATTCCTTTTATATGGAAGATCTTCCCACCCTTGTTTCAGCAGTTGAACTTTCCAATCTTGAAACTGTTCACTTGGATCTTACTATACTAAATTGTGATCTCTTGGAGGCCATTGCCACCCCGAACCTTGAAACCATATCCATAGCTTTTATTGGAAGTAATGACGCTCTCCTCTCTTTAGATTTTGGAAATGTACTCTCTAATATGGAGTTTTTAAACGTGGGCAGCTCACCAAATTTGACGACCCTTACTGGACTGGAAAACGTTACCGAAATGGGACAAATCAATTTATCGGAATTGTATTCCCTTTCCAATGTGAATACGTTCAGCGGATTAATAACCGTGCTGGGCGATCTTCGATTGAATAACTTGACAAGTCTTACCTCCCTATCAGGTTTCGAAAACGTCACCTCTATTGCCACAGAATATGAAGGGAATCCACCCAACTACACTGAACTCACCATCACCGGACTCGACGCGCTTACCGACCTCTCAGGAATGGAGCAACTGGAAACGGTTGGACAACTTTCTATATCGGGTAACGACAACTTATCTTCTTTGGAAGGAACCAGTCTGCAAACAAGCATTCCGATTGGATGTCGGCTGTTTATTGAAAACAACGCCAACTTAAGTGACTTTTGTGGTCTTACCCAGTTGGTCAATGGTGCCCCTATTAATGCGTCATTAATCACGGACAATGCCTACAATCCGACCATTCAACAGATAGGTTCGGGAACTGAATGCAGTCTGTAAAAAGTTATATTATCAGTTTCGTTCTCGATTGTCTTCATTGATTTATTGCGATATTTTGTATCTTCATTAAATACTAATTAACCGCTATGAAGAATCTAATTACCCTACTTTTTGTATTCCTAGTATTGGGTTGTGCCTCTGATGATGACACGCAAATCAATCAGAACCAAAATAGCGATAGTCCTCCTCAACTTACCATTACGGTCGAACCTCCTTTTGATGACTCCCCTATTGCAACTATACGATGGGAATACACTGGCACAGGGAATACCATTTATCGCATCGTGATTCTAGATGAGGTGGTTGCTGAAAATTATACCGAAAACTCCTATTCCTTGGAAATAGAAAATAAACATGCCTACAGCGGTACCATCTTCGCGATCTCACAAGATGGTGATGAAACTTTTAAGAATTTTTATTTCACTCTGGAAGATCATGACACCTGGTTTGGAGATTATTATGTATATCCAGAAAGTGGGCCCGTTCCGTATAAATACATAACAGGTACACTTACGGTCCCTCTACAAGAAACCTATATTGAGAAAATTTCGGAAGTTGAAAAAGTACTAGGGCTTGAGATTGTCGGAGGAAACCGAAGTAGCCTAGAGGGTATGGAACATATAGATTTTTACTACGCTTCCGGGGCGATTGAGATTCGAAATAGTGACAACCTTTCGGATGTAACGGGCATATCCCACTTGAAAGAGAAAACAATTTCACTTTCAGTTGAAAACTGTCAAAGCTTAACCAATCTTCAAGGACTCGGTGTTCAGGAGGGGGGAAGTATATACCTTGAAAATATCCCTATTGCCGATTTCTCGACTCTTACGGCTCCCTCGCAGTTACAAAACCTAGAAATAAAAACACTCGATAATATTAATGATTTGAGTGGTTTGGAAAATGTGACTGAAATAGTTGACGTATTGAGTATAACTAATTCTAGTTGCAGCACTTTGGATGGCCTTAACAACTTAACTTCAATGCATTCAATCAATTTGAATGATTTGCAAAATCTCAGTTCTTTGGAAGCCTTAGGGAATGCCACAAAAAATGGGGGATTATTGATGCTAGTAAGCCTACCTAATTTGACAAGTCTGAATGGACTAGAAGGTGTAAGGGAATTTGATAGTGTATTCCGGCTTCTGAACTTAACAAACCTATCAAATATAGACGCATTAGCCGGCTTGGAATTCTGCAGACCAGGAGATGTTTTTTATTTCTGGATTAGTAACTGTTATGCACTTTCCGATCTTTCTGGACTGGATAATTTAATCTATCAACCTGTTACTGAAGAAACCGTTAACTTGGATTTCAATCTTTATTCGAATACCATGCTTGGCGATTTTTGTGGATTAAGAAATTTCACCCTATCCATTCCAATGGAAACCACAAATATTGATTGGGATACTATGAACAACTTATGGAACCCAAGCTTTTCGCAAGTACAATCAGGACAGTGCAGCTTGTAAAGTCAAACCACTTAAATATTATGTGCTGAAAAATACTTTCCGTACTTTTACGGAAAAGCAATTCCAGTGCATAAAATTGTCTCTTTTTTCATACTCCTTCTGGCCTTTACCGCTTGTAAGAACAAAGCGTCTACAGAGCCCTCAAAAACTCCTACTATCCCAACACATGAGGCCATTGCCAAGACCTATGGCATCGATCATTGGGATGCGGTAAATGAGATTCGATTCACCTTTAACGTAGACCGAGGCGATTTCC
>CAZOSF010000145.1:0-2856 GCA_964582415.1 uncultured Alteromonas sp. | reverse complement strand
AGGGAGACCCGGATTTATTTTAAAAGAATTAATTGATTGTTCAGGTATTAAAATAAGGCCCTTTACTTTTCACTTCTCACGGCTCACTTTTCACTATTTCATCGTAACTTTAAGTAGTTAATTTCTATAATGTAATTACCATGGATAAGGACCAACAACCCAATCTGGATAACTATTTAGATCCTCATTTTATCACCAGAAGTAATTGGTTACGTGCCGCCGTTTTGGGCGCCAATGACGGTATTCTTTCCACGGCGAGTATCGCCATAGGGGTAGCTGCGGCAAGTGATCTTAGAGAGCCTGTCGTCTTGGCTACCTTGGCGGGTCTAGTGGCAGGAGCTTTATCCATGGCGGCTGGGGAATATGTTTCTGTGAGTTCCCAGACGGATATTGAAAAAGCAGATATTGAACGTGAAAAAAAGGAACTGGAAGAAATGCCAGAAATGGAATTGCAGATGCTCGCGAAAATTTATGAGGAGCGTGGCTTGAAAAAAGAAACCGCCATGCAGGTGGCCCAAGAACTTACTGAAAAAGATGCCTTGGCAGCCCATATTCGGGATGAATTGGGTATTACCGAAATCGCCCAAGCGAACCCCATTCAAGCAGCGCTAGCTTCAGGCGCTTCCTTTACGGCGGGAGGCTTTTTACCTTTTTTGGTTACCTTGATTATTCCTTTGAACTATATGGAATATACCCTCTATTTATCTACAATTGTATTCCTTGGCTTGCTGGGAGCTTTAGCTGCCAAAACTGGAGGCTCCCCTGTTTGGAAAGCGGTACTCCGTATTACTTTCTGGGGAACTATCGCTATGGGGCTAACAGCCTTGGTTGGGTATCTGTTTGGAGTAAGTGTGGTGTAGTATGAACTCATAAGGAAAGATTATCGTCTGGAAACAAACATACATCAGTAGCTTCATATATTTCTTGGTCATCCTTTTAGGCCTACTCTCGTTTTCATGCAGTATGCCAAAATTGAAGGATACGCATTGGCTGGTTCTAGACTATAGTCCGATCGATTCCAGTATAGGTTCCGAACGAATTAAAGGTTTAATCTTTAATTTTAAAGACACAACCCTGGTCGTCTCCAGTGTGTTCACCGATAAGAGGAGGCCTATAGAGTATGAAGTAACAGGACAAACACTTGTTCTTGCCGACAGTCTGCCTTTCGAATTATTTCATTTATCAAAGGACAGTTTAGTTTTAAAAGGGTTTCCGGATGATAATACATTAGCGACTTTTCTCCAATTGCATTCCACGAATGCATTGTCTAAGGAATTCCCCTATTGGGAGCATCCCTATTGGGAGTTATCTATGCCCGACTACTTGCGGGAATTGGAATTCCGCCAAGATTCATTCAGATTCAGAAGTACGTTTAAGGTGTGCTATCAGAAGGACAAGATAAACGGATACAATGTGTACTATAATGAAGGGTGGAACAATGTGTCGATTAATGGAAATCAACTTTTAGTGAAATCCTTATACGAGGTGGATTTGGAGTATTTCAGAATTACAGCTGTTCATGGTGATTCTCTTCTTGAGTTGGAACGTTTGGATCGTCCTGATCTTCTCGTAACACTAAAAAAGTTGCCGCTAATTGACAAGAGGCTACTAGAAGAGCGGAAAGAAATTATCGGCGGAAAACTTTGGAAAAGTATCCAAACGGTTCGGATAGATACAATTTCTAAAGGATTTGGTTGGCTCTCGCAATCTGAACCAAAATATTCCTCACTTCTTCATAACAAATTATCTTTTCGGTTTGACCCTGATGGACGTTATGGTTTTTTTGATGGTGATCAGCCCTTTGAAGAAGGGGAATGGCGACTTTCGTCCACAGGGAATCAGATCCTATTGCGAACCTACGGAAAACCACTGCTATTCATGGATATCATCTCTATTCAACCTGAGGAATTGGAGCTAGGACAGATACGATGGTTTAATTCCGATACTTTATATGATGGTTTAGATAAGGAGCTGTATTTCCAACTGCGGCTAAGAAGATAAAGTAGCATACCAAATCAGACTCATTTCAGATTGTAGTAGGGGAAATAGGATAAATTTAAAAGGTTACTGTAACCTTTTGGAGGCTTTTCAATCCTTAATGAAAACAATCCGTAGACCAACAGTATGAAAAAGACAATACCCTTTCTTATCCTATTATTTATTTCCACAATCGTCACTGCCCAATCCAAACAGGAATTGAGTGCTGACATGTTAAACGAATCGTTGGAAGCCATCACCCAAAAAATGGAAGCGTTTTCGCAATCACAAAAACTGTATGAGCCAGAAGGGGTTCGATTTCCGTTGGCCTCTGAAAAGGAAAGCCATTTGGTTTATTCAGGAGTACATACACAATACGGAACCATCAATAAAGTCGTTTTTACCTTTGCTGATGATTCCCTGAGCTATATAGAAGCACAAGGCAATGTTGTCGAAACGCTTATGGTTCATAGAACCGATACGGCTCAGCAGTATTTGGACTATCGATTTTATCCTTCGGCAAATCTAATAGTTAACCCCGAAGAGGATGCGGCTTGGATTATGACACCCGAAGCCATGCATTTAAATTTATTTACCTGGAATAACCCCTATTTGAATGGTAAAACCACATCGAAAGAGACAGCGGAAGTAGTTACAGAAATTCCAGCCTTTTTAAAAATGGGAGGGGATTTAGATATGCTCCTTCCTGTGTTCGAGGAAAACAGTGCCTTTACCAACAGGGAAGAATTGGATGGCTCCGATCCCTTTGCCCAAGTGCAGATCAATTGTTTTGGAGTAGACTATATGGGATTCCCCCGAAAAGCGGAAGCCCGATTTGGAAAGGACAAACTCAATGTGGTTTGGATCTTAACGGCCAAA
>CAZOSF010000144.1:0-2874 GCA_964582415.1 uncultured Alteromonas sp. | reverse complement strand
GCCCAACAACTGGCACGACACTACCATTCGGTTTGGGTGCCCGAATATGCGCGGGAATACCTTCAGGATAAATGGAACAATGAACGAAAGACCTGTGAGTATCATGATTTGGTGCCCATTGCTATTGGGCAAATGAAATTGGAAAATGAATTGGCCAAGAAAACCGATTCTGTTTTGGTGTGTGATACCGATTTATTGGAAACCAAAGTGTACTCTGAAGAGTACTATGGCGGTACCTGCGACCCCCTGTTGGAAAAACATGCCCTTATGAACACCTACGACCTGTATTTGCTTACCTACATCGACATTCCGTGGGAAGCAGACGACCTAAGGGACAAGCCGAACGAAAGGGAGGAGATGTTTCAGGCATTTAAAAATGCCTTGGAGAAATACAATCGACCGTACATCGAATTGAGAGGGGACAAAAAGGAACGACTTCAGAAGGCCGTACGGCATATTGATATTTTGCTCAAGAGAAGGTGAATGAAAAAGGTGATTTACGAATCGACTCTTATGATAGGTCAATGCGATTTTGTAAGTTTGAGAGCGATAATCAAAATCCTCAACGTTCCTCTAAGAATTTGTTTCATCGGGACGAAAGGGGGTAAATTGCGGCCAAAAATCTAACAAACCTAACCTTCAACTATGCTCACCGAGAAGGATGTTGAAATAATTCAGGGACACCAACTCAGCCTGAACCAAGTCATTAAACAATTGGAAACCTTTGCAAGGGGGATCCCCTTTATGGATGTGGTGACTACTGCCACCATTGGGAATGGTATTCAAATACTATCGGAAGAACAACGTAGAAACTTAATAGCACTTTACGAAGAACAGAAGGACCACTTGGATATCGTAAAATTTGTTCCTGCTTCTGGTGCGGCTACCCGGATGTTCAAGTTCCTACATGAGTTTTTGGATCAATTCGATCCTTCGCGTCAAACGTTTCGAGAGTACTTGAAAGAACAACCCTCGAATGAGGTGGAAGTTTTTTTTAATGGATTGAAGGACTTTGCTTTTATCAATCCGCTGCGGTCAAAAATTCGTGAGTTATTCCCAGAATATAAGCAGTCGAACAAAGGACAACGCTATGCCATGATGGTAGCGGCACTTCTTAGCGAGGAGGGTTTGAATTTTGCGAATTTACCGAAGGGCTTGATTCCTTTCCATAAATACAGTAAATATGCCACCACGGCTTTCGAAGAACAGTTGTATGAAGCGGCCTATTATGCTGCGGTGGGTGAAGAGGTGTATCTGCATTTCACCTTTTCCGAAGAGCATCTTGAATTGTTCAAACAGGAGTTTGAAGCTATCAAGAGTAGATTGATTCGCAATACCCGAAAGAATTTCAATATCACCTATTCTTTCCAAAGAAAAGAGACCGATACCTTGGCCGTGACGCACGATAATGTTCCTTTTCGCAACGCCGAGGGAGGATTGGTTTTCCGTCCTTCCGGTCATGGCGCCCTGCTTCCGAATTTGAACGAGGTAAATGCCGATCTGATTTTTATCAAGAACATCGATAATGTGGCGGCCCAAGAGTACATAGAGGGCATTGCACATTATAAAATGGCTTTGGCGGGGAAATTACTGCAGGTTCAGAAGAAGATATTTGGCTATTTGAAGGAATTGGAGTCGGAAGTATCCTTAGAACGCATCCGGGAAATGCATTCCTTTGTTTGGAATGAATTGCACATCAAAGACATTCCAAGTGGACGTTCCGAATTGGTCGAAGTGTTGAATAAACCAATCCGAGTTTGTGGGGTGGTCAAAAATACCGGTGCCCCTGGCGGCGGTCCGTTCTGGGTTCGGGATGAAAATGGTTTTGTTTCCCTACAGATAGTGGAAACATCCCAAATTGATATGGAAGATTCAAGCCAAGCGAGAATACTTTCCGAAGCCACCCATTTCAATCCGGTGGACTTGGTTTGTGGTGTGCGCAATTATAAGGGAGAAAAATTCGATTTGTCCGATTTCGTAGATCCTCATACAGGATTTATCTCTGAAAAATTCGAAAATGGAATTCCCATCAAAGCGTTAGAACTTCCAGGTCTTTGGAATGGGTCTATGGCGAAATGGAATACCATATTTGTCGAAGTTCCTCTCAGCACTTTCAATCCTGTG
The DNA here is from genome assembly GCA_964582415.1 of uncultured Alteromonas sp. Classification (GTDB taxonomy): domain Bacteria; phylum Bacteroidota; class Bacteroidia; order Flavobacteriales; family Flavobacteriaceae; genus CAZOSF01. Next base: position 750 of record CAZOSF010000144.1, on the reverse strand, counting down.
AAAACCATCAACGATTTACTCAATAAGGAACATCGGCCCAATGCCTAATGGATTTTGATACCATCCGTAATGAACTTCAATTTAAGGCCACTAGGAGCAGGGGCCCAGGGGGACAGCATGTCAATAAAACGGCTACTAAAGTAATCCTACATTTTGCCGTAGCCGATTCTGGCGGCTTGAATGAACAGGAGAAAACGCTGATTCAAAAACGCTTGGGAAATCAGATCAATTCGGAAGGACTTTTGGTAGTTTCCTGTTCGGAAACCCGCAGTCAGCATCGAAATCGGGAATTGGGTATACTTCGATTGGAGGAATTATTAAAGGAGCACCTAAAGGTAAAAAAACCTCGAAAGAAATCGACTCCCTCGAAATCGGCTATTGAAAAACGTTTGAAATCGAAACGTCATCACGCGTTGAAAAAAGGTCACCGCAGGCCGCCTAATTTGGAATAATTTGTACCTTTGCCCTACATCTCAAAAGGGGTGCTGATGCATGTAACGACATCGGCTGAGATTATACCCATTGAACCTGGAACAGGTAATGCTGTTTAGGAATTTCAAAACCTTGGAAACGCCAAGGAAAATCAAAGTCAAACCTAGAATAATAACCCCTTTTATTCGTAACAATCGTACGAATGAAAAAGTTCATTATTTCTGCATTTTTGCTGCTCTTTGCAGCTCATGTTTGGTCACAACAGATCGAAACCGTGACCGATTCAACCGAAGTGGAAACCTTAGATGAGGTCCTTTT
>CAZOSF010000143.1:0-2878 GCA_964582415.1 uncultured Alteromonas sp. | reverse complement strand
AATGGTATTTGCCGTTCCGTCGCCAAAACTAGCCACATTTCTTGTAATCTTGGTACTTCCCAATTTTGTAATACTCATTACCTTAGTATTGTTTTCGGCCTGGGTATGGGTTTCGCCATGAACCGTAAATTCGAAGTTCTCCATCACGAAATCATACTTTCTTTTTGTCTTCACAGGGATGTATTCCTCTTCCAATTTTATTAAATCAATGATCAAAAAATTCTTCTTTTTTTTGATGTTAAAAACATATTTGGAAGCAACCTGAGGAGTACTCTCTCCTTTAGGATAATAGCGTAGCGTAGCCGTGAAAGTGATGGTACTGTCCTTTTCCAATTCCTCAATATTGAATACCACATTGTTGATAGAAGTATTTTCCGAATTATAATCTGCTTCATTTCGCGATGTAAGGCTCTTCAGTGCCGAATTGCCGTACTTAAATACGAAGGGAAGTAAAGCGCCCGCCACCGTCGTAGGAGCAAAAAGTCCAAAGCTTTTGTTATTTAAACTATCGGGTATTTCCCGATCCATAATGAGGAAGGTTCCTTTCGTTTTAATTTTATCACGTTGGCTGTTCCATAATTTCACCTGCCCTATGGAAACTCCAGAAATTAGAAATACGAGAAGTAATAGCTTTTTCATAATAGTAGTTTTAATTGATGGCCCTATCAAGGCATCATTCAAGGAATAATAAAATATAAGAATCCCGAGGATATCCTTTCAATTTTAATATGATTGGAATTATTTTAAACAGTTTCCTCAGCCAACGGATCCAAGAAAACCACGTTGGTGTAGTTGTCCAAGGTTTCAAACAGCCAATCACCTGAATCTCCACTTGGGCTGGGCAATCCATAACCCAAATTCCAATTTTGCCATTCAAAAGAACCTTCGATTGGCGATCCCGAACGGGCACCCCTGTTGGAATGTCGGCTGCAATTACCAGCATGACTTCCTCTATCCCCAGGATCTCCTTGTCTTCCGGCTACTCCTGGTTTACCACCATTTCCATGGCGGTTTTCAGGATGTACATCCATTTGATGGCCTGAGAGTTCGAATTCTGAAGAACCAAAAATTTCCCAAAACTCAGGGTCATTGAAGTAAAATTTTACACTTCCACCATTGCCGCCGCAACCTCCATTGCCTCCACGGCCACCAGCACCCGGATTCCCGCCCTGTTTTCCATGAGAACCTCCACGTCGGCAGCTGCCAAAATCACCGTTTCTGGCGTTTCTTCCACGGGCTCCTTTATTGCCATTGCTGCCTTTGCCGCCTTGTCCACCTTCTCCTCCGGAAATACCCTTTAAATCAAATCTCATGGTGATGTCCGATTTTTGACCGTTGTTGACAATCAAATTCTTTACAAAAAAGAAAAGGGTAGCCCCATGCTTTGTTTTTCCCTTTCCTCCCGTGCCTCCGGGAAGTCCGTGTGCCCCCGCACCGATAACTGCGGGAGCATCTACTCCTGGATCACCTTTTAGGCTGTCTATGAGATCGGGGATTGTAGGCCAATGCCATCTAATCTTTAAATCAAAATCTTGGGGATTCACGTTTTCAAAAATCATGTTTTCAACCACTACGGCAAAGTAATTGTCCAAGCTATCCCCTGTACTTGATAAGTCAAGTTCAATAATAGGGTCAGATCCACCTATAATAAGATTCCTCGTTTTTGTGATGGGTTTGTTTAGTACAAAATCCGATTGTATGTAAATATCACTTTCATAAGGAGTGAGCATTGCATCTTGTAGAATGATACCTGCAGTAACCGGGTAAGGCGGGTCACATGGTTCATACCCACATGGTAATACTCTTTTCTGATAATTTCCTTGGATGGTATTGATGTCCCCTTGGCTCAACTCGGTTCGATTGCCTATTGTTGGTTTGGGGTCATCCTCCAATACTTCTATAGTGGGGAGGTTGTTATAGGAAAAGGCGTATTCGCTGTAATGCATTATGGATTCAAAATCATAGGCACCAAATACTTGACTGTACTTATTAATCAGAAAGTTATGCTTTTGGCCCTTTTCGATATTTTCAAAATTCACTCTGATATACTCGTCTCGATCTGGGCGGGTGTGTTCGTGGTAAAGGCCCAAGGCATGTCCAATTTCATGGATAACAGCACCTCTTGAACAAAGTGGACTTAGATTGATAGGCTGCTTTCCACCTATCATTCCAATATAGGAGCTACATCCATCACTAGTTTGAAAATAGACGTAATTTCTTCTTTGGTCATTTTCCTTTTTATGGAATCGAATTTTGGTTTTCTTTTCCCAATGGGCGATGGCATCCAGGATTCTCTGATCATTTTCCAAAGCGGGCTCCCAATCATAATGGAGTACGGCGTCTGGCCATCTTCTGCCTTTAACTACTGGAATAATGATGCCTTTTTCGTCATCGATCCGTACATCCTCTTTACGAGCGATAATGATATCCCCTTCGATAAGATAATAGTCGCCAGATTCACTTACGACTCTTTCTTCCAGTCCTTTCTCCGTTTCAATAAATAATTGGATTGTTTTAAAATTAGAATACTCACAGTTTTTTGTGTCCATGCTTTGTAATGTTAGCTGATTATACTATTTGAACGGCGCTAACTTTATGAAATGAAAACCAAGTGAGTTTCCAAAAGTTGCACCAAGAATTTTCTCGAAAGTTCCGAAGTTAGCCAATTTCCTACAAATAGGAAATAGGTGTTTATACGTAGTTTAACCGCGGGGCGGTTAAACGGTGAGAGGTGAGAAGCGAGATGTGAGAAGGCAAACTCTGCCTTAGACTATCATCTTATCCCGCTTACTTCGTAGGAAGTCGGGCGAAGAGTCCTCTTCAATTTCGATCCATACCGGTAGGTGGTCGGAAATTTGGTTGCGCTTCCAATACCGAT
>CAZOSF010000142.1:0-2888 GCA_964582415.1 uncultured Alteromonas sp. | reverse complement strand
TAATTCTGGGTCCAAAATATTTTGGAATGAATTCTTCAAAAAATCGATTCCGCTCCTCACGCATAGTTCGTGCATAAGCCGGGCTGGAACTAATACCGGTAGCGTCAAAATCGACTACCGTTCGTTCCCAATGAAAATAGGATGCGCCTTCTATAAAAAGGGCTTTATTATAAAATACCCAATCGGCAATCACAGAATATTGAACATCATATCTTCGTCCATCAAAAAGAGATCGTTTATGGAACATCGCCTGATGTGTTATAGTGAAACGCAAACTATTGTCAAATGACAACTCTGAAGGCATCACCTTTAGTTCCGACTCACCTTTACCAACCAAACAGGCATTCCCGTAGACCAAATCTTCTGAAGGTTGTAACAAGCGAAACTCCTCCAGAACCGATTCAGAATGGAATACGTCCCCACTGTTCAGAAAAAGAACATATCTCCCTGTAGCCTTGTCCAAGCCTTTATTCATGGCATCATAGATTCCTGCATCCGGTTCAATCACCCAATAGGCTAATTGGGATGCATACGCCTCTATAATCTCTTTGCTACCATCGGTAGAACCCCCATCAATCACGATATACTCCAATTCCGAATACTTTTGATCTACAACACTTTTCAAGGTCTTTTTCAGCCCCTCGATATCATTGTAGTTAATGGTGATAATGGTAATCCGCATCAATCAATTTGTTAAAAAGGCATCTTGATATACGCTTCGAATTCCTTCCTGTAAACCGATAGTATGGTTCCAACCCAATGAATGGGCCAAGGATACATCCAAAACCTTTCGGGGGGTGCCATCGGGTTTTTCTGTATTCCAATCTATGTTACCTTCAAATCCGGTGATTTCCCGAATCATTTCGGCCAGTTCTTTGATGCTCACATCCGTCCCTGTTCCAATATTCACGGAAATAGTACCCTCATAGGTTTTCATCAAATGCAAACAGGCCGCTGCCAAATCGTCTACATGCAAAAACTCCCTTCGGGGTGTACCTGTTCCCCATACCTCCACAGATGCAGCCCCACTTGCTTTGGCTTCATGAAACTTCCTCAACAGTGCTGGAAGTACATGAGACGTCGTTAGATCGTAATTGTCGTTTGGGCCATATAAATTGGTAGGCATCACCGAAATAAAATTGGATCCGTACTGCCTATTATAATTCTCGCACATTTTAACACCCGCAATTTTCGCTATGGCATAGGGCTCATTGGTGGGTTCCAAGGGTCCAGTAAGCAAACTGGACTCCTTTATGGGTTGCTCCGCAAACTTGGGATAAATACAAGAGGAAGCCAAAAACAATAATTTCTTTACGCCCTGCACATGGCTTTGATGGATCACATTGTTCTGAATCATCAAATTATCGTATAGAAATTCGGCCCTATAGGTATTGTTGGCAACAATCCCCCCTACTTTGGCGGCTGCCAAAAACACATAATCGGGTCTTTCGATTTCGAAAAAAGCGGTCACGGCCTCCTGGTTCCGCAGGTCCAAACTTTTCGAGTCACGAACAACAATATTGGTGAACCCCTCAGACCTCAATAGCCGAACCAAAGCAGATCCCACCATTCCATTATGGCCTGCTACATATATTTTATCCTGTGTTTTCATTATTCGTATTGTTGCAAGGTCTCGAAACCACCCCCCTTCAAATATTGATCTCTCTTAAACAATGCCAGATCGGCCGCCATCATGTCCTTTACCAAATCTTTTAAATCATGCTTGGGTTCCCATTGTAGTTTTTCTCTACACTTGGTGGCATCCCCAATCAATAGGTCTACCTCGGTGGGTCGGTGATAGCGTTCGTCGATTCTTACAACAACGGTTCCTTTCGGTAATTGATATTCACTGTGGGCACAATCGGCTACCTTCCCTACCTCATGAATTCCTTCCCCTTCAAATTCGAGGGAAATACCCACTTCTGAAAAGGCCATACGGACGAAATCCCGAACCGTGGTGGTAACTCCCGTGGCAATCACAAAATCTTCCGCCGTTTCCTGTTGCAACATCAACCACATGGCTTCCACATAGTCTTTAGCATGCCCCCAATCCCTCTGGGCATTTAGATTTCCCAGATAAAGGGTATCCTGCAATCCCAAGGCGATCCTGCTGGTCGCCCGGGTAATTTTACGTGTCACAAAGGTTTCCCCTCTAATGGGCGATTCATGATTGAATAGAATGCCATTACAGCAATACATATTGTATGCCTCCCTATAGTTTACCGTAATCCAATACCCGTATAGTTTGGCGACGCCATAAGGTGAGCGTGGATAAAAAGGTGTGTTTTCGTTTTGTGGCACCTCTTGTACCTTTCCAAACAGTTCGGAGGTAGAGGCTTGATAAATGCGTGTTTTATGGGTAAGTCCCAATAAGCGCACGGCTTCCAATATCCGCAAGGTTCCCAAGCCATCGATATTCCCTGTATATTCCGGAGTTTCAAAGCTTACTTTTACATGCGACATAGCCCCAAGATTATAGATCTCATCCGGTTGCACCTCCTGAATGATACGGGTAATATTCATCGAATCGCTTAAATCCCCGTAATGCAATTTAAAATGGACGTCCTTTTCATGGGGGTCCTTATACAAATGATCGATTCGTTGGGTATTGAACAGGGAACTACGGCGCTTGACACCATGAACTTCATAGCCCTTCTTCAAAAGAAACTCGGCCAAATAGGCCCCATCCTGTCCCGTAATTCCTGTTATTAAAGCCTTCTTCATTATTGTATACTATTTTTTATCACTCCTCTGGCTAAAAGTAATTGAAATACCCGATTTATTTGGTAGATTTCAGAATGAATCTTGAAATGAGTTCCAGCCAATAGCTGTATTTTTTGCCGCCATCGGCCCTCCTTTCCTAGAATTCCTTTTATGGCAATTTTAAC
>CAZOSF010000141.1:0-2890 GCA_964582415.1 uncultured Alteromonas sp. | reverse complement strand
GGATCCAGTAGATGCTGGAAACCCAATTGGAATCAATGGATCCTTAGCAGGAGGAACCTCCATCAACTTTGAAGACAGTTCAAAGTTGAGTTTTTTCTATACAGCTTCTTTCAGCAGCAACTACGAATATCGTGAAGGAGAACAAGTGGATTTCACCACCGTAGAAAAGAAACGTTTCCCAAACACAACCGAATTCGAATATGGCACCAATACCACAGCCATGTTGAACGTGAGTTATAAAAACGGGGATCATCAATTGCAATACAATTCCCTGTTCATCAACGATGCTACCAGTGAGGTAGGGTATTACGGAACCAAAGGTTTGGGAACCAACCGGGATGCGATTTTGGATACCGACAGAGGATTTTACCAAATGAATTCCCAGTTCGACCAAAATATGGTTTTTGTGAACCAATTGTTGGGGGAGCACAATTTTGAAGAAAAGTTCAAATTGGATTGGGGAGTGGGATATAACAAAGTATTCGCTCATCAACCTGATCGTCGACGTATTAGTGTGGAGCGCTATGACCTTGCTTTGGATAATGATCCAACCACAACAGCTTCTTTCTTTAATAACATTCCTTTCGACAACCAGCGTTATTTTCAAAATATCGAAGATGAGGAATTGAACAGCCGCATCAATATCGAATACACCGCTTCGGAAAACTTCAAGTTGAACTTCGGTTACAACGGCCGTTATAAAGAGCGTTATTTCAATAACATTCGATATGGTTACAATTTTATCGAACCCAATACTCCCGTGAATGACGTGTTCAATTTGGACGAGGTTTTCGATGTGAGCAATCTTGGTGTTGTTTGGAATACCTATGTATTTAATCCGATTTGGCCTGAAGGCGGTATTGGACAGGTAAACTATCCTGGGCTTAATGAAAACTCTTATACTGGTAACTTAAAGGTGCACGGTGTTTATTTGAATGCTGAAATTGTGGCCGGGAATTTCACCATTGTGCCAGGGATGCGTGTAGAGTCTTTCGACCAACGCATTACCTACGATGTAATCAACCTTCCCCCAAGCGAGGAAGGACACCGCGAAGCCTACGAAAACTTTTACTTGCCCAGTTTAAACATCAAATACGCTCTAACCGATGAGATGAACCTGCGTTTTGCTGCGAGCAACACAGTTTCCTTCCCAGAGTTTAAAGAGGTAGCTCCTTTTGTATATGAGGATGTTACCCAGCGTGTTGGGGGTAACCCAGATCTATTGAATGATCCTGCCTACTCGAATATCTACAATATCGATTTGAAATATGAATGGTTCTTCGGAAATGGGGAAATTCTCTCCATCGCTGGTTTTGCCAAAAGAATCGAAGATCCTGTAAACAAGGTAATCGCAAATGATGCCACGGGGACACAACGTTATTTCCGTACCGGAGAAAAGGCGGAAGTGATTGGGGCTGAATTAGAGATTCGCAAGAACTTGCTTACCCAAGATGAAGAGCCTGTTCTTTCGGTGGGTGCCAATGTAACGTATATGAATACCAAACAGGACTTGCGGGATTCCAATGGGCTATATTCTACCACGTTTAATCGTGCTGAAGACGAACTTCAAGGGGCTTCTCCGTTATTGGTGAATGCGGACCTAAGCTATAGTCCTCAATTTGGAAATTACAAGCCTATGGCTAACCTGGTATTCTCTTACTTCAGCGATCGTATTGATGCCCTTGGATCGGGTCAGTTGGGGAATATTATTGAAAAATCAGTTCCCACCTTGGATTTTGTATGGAAGAACAGCATTGGGGAACACTTTGAAGTGAACGCCAGTGCTAAAAACCTGCTCGATCCTAGCATCGAACGTATCCGTGAGAACACTGCCTTTGGAGATGTTATCATTTCGCAATACAAACGAGGGATTACCCTTGGATTGCAACTTAAATACAAATTTTAAATAACTCAGAAACAAAAATTAAATTAATACACAAGCAAATGAAAACCAATTATTTCTTAACGAGCCTAGCTATTCTAGCCATGCTTTTTGCTTCCTGTGAAGCTGATGACACCGCTGATATCGTAATCAACGATAACAGTCAGGATAATAGTACTACCATCAACAACAATGGTGGCACAGATCCTGGAACTGAAAACTATGAAATCGGAGGTACTAAGACCGAAGATCTTACTCTTGAAGCTGGACAAACCTATACCCTAGTAGAGGCTTTGATCATGACCGAAGGAACTACCCTAACCATTCCTGCTGGTGTAGTTATTAAAGCAAATGCTGGTGCTGGTAACTATATCGCGATCGCTCAAGGTGCTACTATCATTGCCGAAGGAACTTCTTCTCAACCCATCGTGTTGACTTCCAATCAATCAACTCCTGGCCCAGGTGATTGGGGCGGATTGATCATTCTTGGAAAAGCGCCTATCAACTCTGTAGTAGGTGGTGAAGCTACTTCTACTTCAGAAATTGGAGGTCTTCCTTATGGCGGAAGCAATGGAGAAGATAACTCTGGTACTATTAAATATGTACGTGTTGAATATTCTGGAGGTGCTGCTGACGCTTCTTCAGAAAACAATGGATTCTCCTTCTATGGTGTAGGTGCTGGAACTACTGTTCAGTACATCCAAGCTTTCCAAGGAGCGGATGATGGTATCGAATTTTTCGGTGGAACCGTAAACGCAAGCTATATCTCTGTTGTTGGTTGTCAAGATGACTCTGTAGATTGGACAGAAGGATTTAGCGGGGTATTGACCAACGTTTATATCGAGCATGGTATTTCCCATGACAAAGGTTTTGAATGTGATGGTTTTAACACAGATATCGGAAACAATTCCGATCCCTTATTCTTCGCCAAGCCAACTGTTTCTAACGTAACCATCATTGGTAGAGGTTCTGCTTCTGGAAGTGAAGCCGTTCGTCTACGCGCAGGTA
>CAZOSF010000140.1:0-2921 GCA_964582415.1 uncultured Alteromonas sp. | reverse complement strand
TCCATAGACACCAAACTTCCGTTCAAACGCTCAGGAATTCCGCCTTTTAGAGGCTGGTATTCCAAGAAACGGTGAGTCATAATGGCTTCTCCAGCAGTGGCCGTCAACAATTGGTTTCGCAATCCGATAATCCCACGGGACGGAATCAAGAATTTACACACCATACGGTCGCCTTTTGCTTCCATACTCTGCATTTCTCCTTTTCGGATGGTCACCATATCGATGGCCTTTCCACTTACATCTTCCGGTAGGTCGATGGTTAATTCTTCCACGGGTTCGCATTGCATCCCGTTGATTTCCTTGATGATTACCTGGGGCTGACCAATTTGCAATTCGTAGCCTTCACGACGCATGGTTTCGATCAGTACTGAAAGGTGGAGTACCCCTCGTCCGTAGACCATAAATTTATCGGCACTATCGGTTTCCTTTACTCGAAGTGCCAAGTTCTTTTCCAGCTCACGCTCCAAACGTTCCTTGATGTGACGGGAGGTCACAAACTTTCCGTCCTTTCCGAAGAAGGGAGAATCGTTGATGGTGAACAACATACTCATGGTAGGCTCATCGATGGCAATGGTGGCCATGGCCTCTGGGTGTTCGAAATCGGCGATGGTATCCCCAATTTCAAAACCTTCCAAACCAACGATGGCACAAATATCACCGGCTTCTACCTGAGTTACTTTTTTACGTCCCAAGCCTTCAAACACATGAAGTTCTTTGATTTTCGACTTGATGATTTTTCCATCGCGTTTTACCAAGGAGATGGGCATATTTTCTTTTAGGATCCCTCTCTGAAGACGACCGATGGCAATACGTCCGGTGAAAGAAGAGTAATCCAATGAGGTAATCAACATCTGGGTATTTCCTTCGGCTACCAATGGTTCTGGGATGTGTTCCAACACCATATCCAAAAGGGGTTCAATGGAATTGGTTGGCTTTTGCCAGTCCTCACTCATCCAGTTGTGTTTGGCAGAGCCGTACACGGTTGGGAAATCCAACTGCCATTCTTCTGCACCCAATTCGAACATCAAATCGAAAACCGCTTCGTGAACCTCATCAGGGGTGCAGTTTTCCTTATCCACTTTATTGATAACCACACAAGGTTTTTTACCCAAGGAGATGGCCTTTTGCAAAACAAAACGGGTCTGTGGCATCGGGCCTTCAAAGGCATCTACCAACAGCAGTACCCCATCGGCCATGTTCAAGACACGCTCTACCTCCCCACCGAAATCGGCGTGACCGGGGGTATCGATGATATTGATTTTAGTGTCTTTATAGATTACCGAAACATTTTTGGAAACGATGGTAATCCCACGCTCACGCTCCAGGTCGTTGTTGTCGAGTATCAATTCCCCGGTTTTTTCATTCTCACGGAACAGACTGCAATGGTGCATGATCTTGTCCACTAAGGTGGTTTTTCCGTGGTCTACGTGTGCGATGATCGCGATATTCTTGATGTTCATGAGCCGTTGTTTTAAGGCGGCGCAAAAGTACTGCTAATTCCTTGAATAAGAAAGCATAGGAAGCCTATTATTTTTTGAAAAAAAATATGGGCTACATTTCTAAAATAATTATGCTAACTTTAAGGATATCAAAATCTTGGATATGGGGAGATATCTACTATTTATAGTACTGAGTTCATTTTCTTCCGTGCTATGGGGGCAATGGGGTTCCCAGCAGATCATCTCAAATACAGATGACGGAGCTTTTCGCGTATTACCATACGATATGGATAAGGATGGCGATATGGATGTGATTACCGCATCCTTTGTGGACGATACGATTTCTTGGTACGAAAATATCGATGGTTTAGGGACTTTCAGTTCTGAAATCATCATCACAAATAGCATCTCCTCAGTGGAGGATGTACAACTTTATGATGTCAATGGGGATGGCGCCGCAGATATTGTCCTAAAAAACCTTGCTGATGATTTTATCGTATGGTTGGAAAACTTGGACAACCAAGGGAATTTCGGACCGGAACAAATTATTCAACAAGGGACCTATTGTTACTTTTTTATGATGGATGATTTGGACGGTGATGGCGATTTAGATGTCATCGCAAACTTGCATAATTACAGTCAATCTGCCAACAAATTGGTGTGGTACGAAAACTTAGATGGTCTTGGTAATTTCGGAACGGAACAGGCGATCTTCGACGAACCTTTCCATTATGCTCAATTTCCAAATACCTTGGATTTAGATAATGATGGCGATAGAGATCTTCTTTTGGTCTACTACTTTCTTCAATCTTGTAAATTAGTTTGGTTTGAAAATGATGGATTCGCAAATTTCTCAGAGCCTCGGCAAATAATGAGCTATTCCCCAATTTCAAGTGATTTCACAAGAATTGGCATTACATCCGAGGTAGATATGGATAATGACGGTTATTCGGATATTCTTTTTAACACGGGACATATTGAAGCCCCCGACAATATAAATTGGATTAAAAACCTCGATGGTACCGGAAATTTTTCAACTCCGTATTTGATTCATGAAGAAGAAGATCTCACAATAAGAGCACTTATAAGTTATGATTTGGACAGTGATGGTGACTATGATATTTTGATTGCTGAAAGCGTGGATGACCAAATTCATTGGTTAGAAAATACCGATGGAAGTGGGAATTTTGGAGAACTGCAAACAGTTACCAGTCTGTTAGGTGAAGTCTTGGATGCTAATCTGGCCGACTTGAATGGCGATGGGAACACCGATATCCTTTCGGCAGATAGTCTCTGGGATACAGTGGCATGGTACGAATATGGCGGATTGGGCACCAATGATTTTGACATTGCTAAATTAAGCGTCGCTCCGAACCCAGCACAAAACAACGTGACCCTCTCACAACCGCTATCGACAGCTTCTGTTTATGCCTACAGCACACACGGCATCGCTCTAAATTTGTCATGGGAAGGACAGCAAAT
>CAZOSF010000139.1:0-3004 GCA_964582415.1 uncultured Alteromonas sp. | reverse complement strand
ATGGCTTCTACTTCCACTTGTTCTTTTAGGGCTTTGGTTTCTTGGACCAAGAACACATCTGGATTGGCCGCGGTTAGCCATTGCATCATACCCTTGCGCATCGCCGCGCGAATCCCATTTACGTTATATGATATTATCTTCACAATCCCTGTTTTTCAGAAAACACTAAATTAAATAACCCCGTATATTTACCCATAGGATTCTAGGAAAGCTTTCCACAATTCCTTCAACAAAATAAAAAGAGGGAAATTCTGTTGTAGTAGGGCAGCTTTTCCAAACAAATCCGCAACCCGATTCGGTGTCTATGAAGTGGTTTCTCTACTTTTTTATTTTCGCTTTTTGCAGCTTGGGATATGCCCAAGACACCCTGTCGAATTACCGAAGCAAAAAACTCAAGGTAAGCGATACGCTTGTGATAGATTCCTATCCCTTGAATCCAAATTATTTTGAAGTATTGGATTCGGAGGGGCAACCCATAACTCCCGGCTCCTATCAAATCCATCATGAAAAGGGCCTACTGATCCTTTCCCCGGAAATCCAAACCACGAGGGATTCCATTCAGGTAAATTACCTTCGATACCCATTATACCTCACGCGTGAGTACTACCAATTGGATCCAAAGATAATTGTAGATAACACCAATAATATCGACAAACTCATAGCCCTTCAGCAAAGCACTCGGGAAACCACCACCGCTCTTTTTGAAGGATTGGATACCCAGGGAAGTATTACTAGAGGAGTGACGGTAGGAAACAATCAAAATGCTGTGGTGAACAGTGAACTGGACCTTCAAATTACAGGAAAATTAAGCGATAAGGTGTCTATCCGGGCCTCCTTGCAGGATGCCAATCTCCCCACACAGGAAGGAGGGTATTCCCAAAGTTTGAACGAATTCGACCAGATTTTCATCGAGTTGTTTGGCGACAATTGGAGCATTCGTGCTGGGGATGTCGATCTTCAGAATTCACAGAGCTATTATGGACGATTCACCAAAAAGATTCAAGGGATTTCCCTCTATGGTAGACTTAACCACAAAGATGGCTCGCGAACATCTGCCTTTGCTTCAGGCGGTCTGGTGCGCGGGGTCTTCCAACGGAGTCAATTTACAGGTCAGGAAGGAAATCAAGGTCCCTATAAACTCACTGGCCCCAATGGGGAATTATACATTTTGATCGTGTCTGGGAGTGAACGGGTGTATGTGAACGGACTCCTTTTACAAAGGGGGGAAAATGCAGATTATATCATCGACTATAATGCGGGGGAACTGCGCTTTAACCCTACGTATCCCATCAACGCCAATATGCGGATTACCGTGGAATATCAATTTACGGAGCGGAGCTATACGCGCTTTATCGGTTATGGTGGGGGCAATTATGAAAGTGAAACCCTGAAACTCGGGGCCTATGTGTATTCGGAAAACGATGCCAAGAACCAACCCCTACAACAGAACCTTACCGAAGAGCAGGTACAAGTGCTCATAGAAGCTGGGGACAATACCGATTTGATGACGGCTCCTTCGGCGGTATTGGATACCTATTCTGAAAATAAAATCCTGTATAAAAAAGAGATCGTAAACGGAGAAGAAATCTTTGTGTTTTCCAACAACCCAGAGGACGAATTATACAACGTACGTTTTACCTTGGTGGGCCAAAATCAAGGGAATTATATCATCAGTACGGAAAACGCCATTAGTCGGATTTACGAATATGTCGCGCCCATTAATGGGGCCCTCCAAGGGAATTACGAACCGGTCATCCGACTCAATCCTCCAGAAAAACTACAAATTGGCGGGTTTAATGGGGAATGGACGCCTTCTGAAAAAACCCAAATTGGGTTCGAACTAGCGGGTAGTGTGAATGACTTGAACCTATTTTCGAATGTAGATAATGATGACAATGAAGGGTTTGCAAGTCATCTGAATCTTCGACAAATCCTCTTCAAAACTTCCGACAGCCTGCAAGTGGAGGCCCTTGGTAATTGGGACATTATTGATAAAAATTTCCAGACGGTAGAACGTTTGTACAATATCGAATTCAATAGAGACTGGAACCTTCTTCTTCCCGAAGGAACCCAGAACTATGTTACCGCAGGATTGGCCGTCAACAAAACCAACAAGGGTCGTGGGCGCTATGAATTTGAACATTTGAATTATTCGGAAAATTTCAGTGGATCGAGACATTCCTTTACGGGTTCCTATGGCAATAAAGGATGGCAAATAAATAGCCATTCCAGTTTTATGAATAGCACGGCAGACAGTTTGGATGCTAAGTTCAACCGCTCCTATAACAACGTGGCCTATTCCTTTAAAAAGGCCTGGGTTGGAGCAAAGTTCCATTGGGAAGACAATACCTCCCGCATCACTACCAATGATAGTCTAATAGGGTTAAGTCAGCGGTTTCAGCATTATGAAGCCTATATTGGAAAAGGAGATAGCACACAAGTCTATGTCGAGGGTGGGTATCGGTATCGGGTGAATGACAGTGTTCGAAACAATCGTTTGGAAAAAGTGACCGAATCGAATGACTTCTTTTTGAAATCACAACTCTTGAACAATCAAAACACCCAACTTTCGGTGTATGCAAATTATCGTCTTTTAAAATATACCGACCCAGCGATAGAAGATGAAAAGAACCTCAACACCCGATTGATTTACCGCCAGCAACTTTGGAAAGGATTGGTACGATGGAATACCGTTTATGAATCGAATAATGGTGTGATCCCCCAACAGGAATTCACCTATGTCAAGGTCGATCAGGGTCAGGGCTCTTACACTTGGATTGACTATAACGGAAATGACATTCAGGAATTGGACGAATTTGAATTGGCCCAGTTCCAGGACCAAGGGGAATACATCCGTGTGCTTTTGCCGAATCAGGTTTTTGTTCGCATTCGAAATAACAAATTCAGTCAGTTAGTAACCCTCCAGCCCCAACAATGGAGTGACCAAGATGGCATTAAAAAGTTTTTATCCCATTTCTACAATCAAACTTCACTTGTGGTAGAT
>CAZOSF010000138.1:0-3060 GCA_964582415.1 uncultured Alteromonas sp. | reverse complement strand
AAAAGAGCGGCGCCATTTTCGCGCTTACCCATACCTATACCGGGTATCCCATGGTACGCCAGATGAAGAAAATGATTGAAGAAGGGGTGCTTGGCGATATTCAAAAAGTGGATGTGCAATACTATCAGGGATGGATTAACCCCATCATTCACGATAAAGACCTACGTGCTACAACCTGGCGTCTGGACCCTTCCAAATCAGGCATCAGTTGCTGTATTGGCGACATCGGGGTACATGGTTATCAGATGCTGGAATACGTAACCGGACTCGAGGTGAAATCCATTCTTGCTGACCTAAACTATCTTTACGATGATAACCTGATGGATATCGACGGAACGGTCCTACTTCGATTGGGCAAACATGTAAAAGGAGTGCTTCGTTCCAGCCAGATCGCCACGGCCGAAGAAAACAATATGCAGGTGATGATCTACGGTAAAAAAGGGGCCTTGAAATGGGAACAGGAAAATCCGAACTACCTATATCACTTGATAGATGGAAAGCCTATTCAAACCTTGAAACCCGGAAACGGTTACAACAGTGACCTTTCCTTGGATGGCACCAAATTGCCTCCAGGGCATCCTGAAGGGATTTTTGATGCCATGGGGAATATCTACAAAGGCGTGGCCAAAGCCATACGAAAAGAAAGCTACGATCCGGCAGAATTCCCATCCATGCGCGATGGGGTGCGCGGAATGAAATTTATCGAAACTACCGTTGCCTCCCATAAGGACGGCAATGTTTGGAAAGAACTTTAAGGAATATTTTCACAATGAAAACAATCAAAGGACCCGCCGTTTTTTTGGCGCAGTTCATGGACGAAAAACCGCCTTTCAATTCCTTGGAAGGTATCTGCCAATGGGCAGCCGATTTAGGCTATAAGGGTATTCAAATCCCCACTTGGGAAACCCGATTGATCGATTTGACCACAGCTGGGGAAAGTAAAGACTATTGCGATGAACTCAAAGGAAAGGTGAATAGCTTCGGACTCGAAATTACCGAGCTTTCCACCCACCTGCAAGGACAGTTGGTTGCTGTGCATCCTGCCTACGACTTAATGTTCGACAATTTTGCACCGGACGACTGTAAAAACAATCCGAAAAAACGTACCGAATGGGCCCGCCAACAACTATTGAGTGCTGCCCGTGCGAGTAAGCATCTCGGACTGAAGGCCCACGCCACATTCAGCGGGGCTTTGCTATGGCATGCATGGCATCCGTGGCCCCAATTGCCCGACGGACTCGTGGAAATGGGTTTTGAGGAGTTGGCCAAACGCTGGTTACCATTATTAAATGAATTTGAAAATAATGGGGTGGCGGTTTGTTATGAAATTCACCCAGGGGAAGACCTTCATGATGGGGATACCTTTGAACGCTTCTTGGAAGCCACCGGAAAACACAAAGCAGTGAATATTCTGTACGATCCCAGTCACTTTGTACTGCAGCAATTGGATTATATCAAATACATCGACCATTACCATGAATTCATCAAGGCCTTCCATGTGAAAGACTCCGAATTCAACCCAACTGGAAAAAAGGGGGCTTTTGGAGGATATAACGATTGGAAAAACCGCGCGGGACGCTACCGTTCCTTGGGGGATGGTCAAGTAGATTTCAAAACCATCTTCAGCAAGCTCACCGAATACGGCTGCGATGTCTGGGCGGTGATGGAATGGGAATGTGTGATTAAAAGTCCGGAACAAGGAGCACGAGAAGGTGCCAAGTTTATTTCAGACCATATTATTGAAGCAACGACCAAACGTTTCGACGATTTCGCCGGAGCGGAAATCGATAAAGAAAAACTCAAAAAAATACTAGGACTCTAAACACCTACCATGAAAAAAATACTTTTAACAGGTCTCGTTATTGCCTCGTTAACCGCTTGTAAAAAACAAGTGGAAGCCATCGAAGAGGAAATGGGCCACGAAACAACCACAGAAGCCGTGAAAGAACAAGAACCCACCGATCCTGCTGCCACCGAAGTATGGGAACCCATCCCTTCCAAAGTGAACCCAATGGGACAAAATGGGATGCCAAGCGATGCCATCGTACTGTTCGACGGTAGTAATTTGGATGCCTGGGAATCGGCCAAGGAAGAAGGGGGTCCTGCTCCCTGGGCCATCAATGAGGATGGTAGTATGACGGTAGCCGACAAAACTGGAGATATCCAGACCAAACAAAAATTTGGAGACGTGCAGCTGCATTTAGAATGGAGAAGCAACCCCGATAACCAGCAAACCAATCAGAACCGAAGCAATAGCGGGGTATTCCTTCAGGGATTGTATGAAGTTCAGGTATTGGACAACAACGACAACCCAACCTATGTGAACGGCATGGTGGGCTCCATCTACAAGCAATCGCCTCCTTTGGTGATGGCGGCGAAGCCTACTGGGGAATGGAACAGCTATGATATTATTTTCCATGCACCCGAATTCGATGCGGAAGGCAATCGCACCAAGGCAGCCACATTAACGGTGCTATTAAACGGTGTTCTTATCCAAGATCACTATGAACTTCAAGGGACCACCGAATACATCGGGTGGCCAAAGAACAATGCCCATGGCCTAGGACCTATCAAGCTACAAGATCATGGAGACCAAAGTGGAGTGAAATACCGCAATATTTGGGTACGTGAACTTTAAAATATTTCAGATGAAACGAATTTCTTTTTTGGCCTTCGGCCTCACTTTATCACTGATTGCCTGTAAGGATACCAAAGAACAAACCATCGAAGAAACCGCCGTCGTTACTGAAGAAGTGGAAACGGCTCCCAATGATTGGGAAATCCTATTCGATGGCTCCAATTTCGACCAGTGGCGGGGCTATTTGATGGAAGACATGCCTGCCGAATGGACTATTGAAGACAATGCCATGGCCTTTACCCCAGGTGAGCAAGGTGGAAAAAACATCATCACGAAAAACAAGTATACCAACTTCCTGCTATCCTTAGAATGGAAAATTTCTGAAGGTGGGAACTCTGGTATTTTTTGGGGCGTTTATGAAGACCCAAAATTCCCGGAAGCCTATCAAACAGGCCCAGAAATCCAGGTATTGGACGATGAAC
>CAZOSF010000137.1:0-3116 GCA_964582415.1 uncultured Alteromonas sp. | reverse complement strand
ATAGGGAAACCAGCACCCCCCCTTCCGCGAAGATTGGAGGTTTTAATTTCCTCTAAAACTGCAGCTGAATCTTTTTTTAATGCATCCAAGAAAGGCGCATAATGTTCCGTTATGGACGTAAAGGGCTTCGTTAGTATCGCTTTTCCGTGAGCCTTAACCATATAATGGTCTCGATTTCTTGATGTTTCGGAAATGCGGATCTCTGAAAAATGATCGATGGCATCGCCGGAATAATTTTTTCCTTGATAGTGGAAGGCACTGTTTTCGTGGCATCGCCCCAAGCAGGTCATGTGTCCGATTTCGTTCGCCTGAAACGACTCCTGTAAAACCTCCACCACCTTTTTTTGAGTTCCTGCACATACACAGGCCGTTCCGTTGCACACGTATACTTTCTTTCCCTTATTTTCGGGTTTCATGAAATCGTAAAAGCTTGCCGTTCCATACACATTGGCTTTACCCACAAGGAATTCTTCAGCCAATTGGGCCATTTTTTCTTCACTGGGAGCCCCTTCCATTTGGGAGGCCTTTCCCAATTTATCGAACAAACTATTGCCGAGAGGTTTACGGCCAAGTAATTCACTTAAATTGTCTGACATAAAGTGTCTTTTTATGATTGTGGCACTTCCTTTTTTATTCGGAAGGCATTTGAATAACAAGTTACTCGATCTCCCCTACAGAAACCGAAAAGAGTAATCCCTAATTCCTTGGCATAATCTACCGCCAAGGATGATGGAGCCGAAACCGCTGCGAGATAAGGAATACGTCCTTTGAAACATTTTATAACGATCTCGTAGGAGATGCGACCGCTCACCGTAAGGATTTTTGCTGTGTCCAATTGTTCGGATTGAATCAATCCCCCGATAACCTTATCTACGGCATTATGCCTTCCGATGTCTTCCATGGCGCTCAATAATTCACCCTGAATAGAAAAGGCTGCCGCCGCATGGGTGCCACCGCTTTGCTTAAAATCCTTTTGACGGGAATGCATGGTATCAAATAATTTCGGCAGCAAGGCAGTATCGAGCATGGGTTGGTCGTGCAGTTGTTCTCCATCAACTTCCAGATCCTTCAATTCGGTTTTTCCACAAATCCCACAGGAGGAAACCGAAAGCAAACTTCTACTATTGGAATACCCATTTCCTAATTTTTCCTCAGGAATAATAACGTTAACAACTGTTACTACCCCTTTGGCATTGCTTTCGAGCGCTTCGAAAATGGGCTGAAAATCCCGATCCACTAGAACACCTTCAGAATGCAAGAGCCCTCGTACCAAAGCTTCATCATTTCCCGGGGTCCTCATTGATACCGTAAATGCTTCGCCGTTCACATTTACCTGCAAGGCTTCCTCAATAGTCAAGGCATCCTCTGTGGAATGCATCGATTCCTTTTCAAACTTTTTTCCTTGATAAATGCGCGTTGCCATTCTTTCGGGTTGTACCGTTTTAGCCTTCTGTTAAATATACAGGAAATCACCCAAAACCTATGTTAAAACAATGGCTGGGTGATTAAGGCATTCTAAGATACTTAAAATAATCCGGTAATATTTCCTTGGTTATCGATATCGATATTCTCGGAAGCTGGATGGGCAGGCAAACCAGGCATACGCATCATATCTCCTGTAATAGGAATTAAAAAACCAGCTCCAGCGGCAATTTCTATCTCACGAACCGTAATTTCAAAATCGGTGGGTCGTCCCAAAAGCGCGGGATTATCGGATAGTGATTTTTGAGTTTTTGCTACACATATGGGTAATTGCTCCAAACCTAAATCGGCAATGGTTTTCAGGTTTTTCAGCGCTGTTCCAGTATAGGAGACTCCATTGGCACCATAAATTCGGGTGGCAATGGTTTCTATTTTCTCCTTAACAGGTGCGCTCCATTGGTATAACGGTTGAAAATTAGATTTACCCTCCTCTACGATATCCACAACATGCTGTGCTAACTCTAGGGCTCCCTCACCTCCTTTTGCCCAAACTTCAGCTAAAGCTACTCGCACCCCTTTGTCTTTAGCGAATTCGATAATAGCTTCGATTTCTTCTTGGGTATCCGAAACAAATCGATTAATTGCAATGACGGGAGTGATATTGAATTGCTTTACGTTTTCCAAGTGTTTTTCCAAATTTGGAAGGCCTTTTTTCAAAGCGTCCACATTAGGTTCGGTCAATGATTTCAGATCGGCACCTCCGTGATATTTTAAAGCTCTAATAGTAGCTGTTAGCACCACTGCTTTGGGCTTCAGATTTGCTGCCTGACATTTTATATCCAAGAATTTTTCGGCCCCCAAATCGGCGCCAAATCCAGCCTCGGTCACAGTATAATCAGCAAAGGACATTCCCATTCGCGTGGCGATCACCGAATTGGTTCCTTGGGCGATATTAGCGAAGGGTCCCCCATGAATAATGGCAGGATTTCCTTCAATAGTCTGGACCAAATTAGGACGAATGGCATCCTTTAGCAATGCAGCCATAGCACCTTGCACTTTTAGCTGGCGCACATATACCGGCTCTTTCCCGTAGGTGTATCCGATAAAGATATTTCCCAATCGGTTTTTAAGGTCTTCTAAATCTTTAGACAGACACAAAATAGCCATGATTTCAGAGGCCGCCGTAATATCGAATCCTGCCTCTCTTGGAACTCCATTGGCCGTACCTCCCAGTCCGACGATGATATTTCGTAAAGAACGATCGTTCATGTCCATCACCCGTTTCCAAGTTACCGTTCGTGGATCGATACCTAGGGAATTGGTTTTACTTTGAATATTGTTATCGACAACTGCTGAAAGGAGGTTATGTGCCTTTTCGATGGCCGAAAAATCTCCCGTAAAGTGAAGGTTGATATCTTCCATAGGCAATACCTGGGAATATCCACCTCCTGTGGCACCTCCCTTTATCCCAAAAACAGGCCCTAGGGAAGGTTCACGAAGTACCACCACGGTTTTCTTGTTCAGGCGGTGCAATCCTTCCGACAAACCAATAGACATTGTGGTTTTACCTTCGCCCGCAGGTGTTGGGGAAATGGCCGTAACCAAAATCAGGTTGCTTTGTTGCACCCTGTTCAAATCAATTTTGGACAAAGGCAATTTGGCCTTGTATTTACCATAAAGGTCTATGTCATCTT
>CAZOSF010000136.1:0-3306 GCA_964582415.1 uncultured Alteromonas sp. | reverse complement strand
TTGGGTGGACAACGCGGCTATGTTTCCTTCGGAAAAGAACACGCCAAAGGTAAAAAGGAAGGCGATTTGAAAGAGTTTTGGCATTTCGGACAAGAGCCTTCGGCAGATGCCAATCTTCCTGAAGAATATCCTAAAAATGTACAGGTAAAGGAATTGCCCAAGTTCAATGAAACGGGTATGGAAGCCTATAGAATGCTTGAAAAAACGGCTATCTATGTGCTGCGTGCACTAGCGCTCTATATTGGAATTGAAGAGAACTATTTCGATTATTGGGCATCGAATGGGAACAGTATCCTACGCCCCATTCATTACCCCCCTATCACCGAAGAACCGAAAGGAGCCGTTCGGGCAGGAGCCCATGGAGATATCAATTTAATTACCCTTTTGATGGGAGCTTCAACCGGCGGTTTACAGGTATTACGAAAAGATGGAGAATGGATCGATGCCATCCCTGAAGAAGATGAATTGGTCATCAATGTGGGCGATATGTTGGAACGACACACCAACAATAAATTGCGTTCTACCATTCACCGTGTGGTGAATCCGCCACGCGACCAATGGGGAACTCCAAGGTATTCCATACCTTTCTTTATGCATCCAAGAAGCGACATGCCTCTGAATTGCCTGGAAGCCTGTATTGATGAAGCTCATCCAAAGGCGTATGAAGATATTACCGCGGGAGCATTCTTGCACCAGCGATTGGTGGAAATCGGATTGATAAAAGCATAATATGGATTTGCGGGATCAATTAAAAAATCTGTTTCCAGACCACGTGCCTTCCGATCCAGAGCCGGAAACGGATACTAACAACGACCTGTGGCTACAGGACGCCCCTTTAATTTGTAAGTACGAAAAGCGTAAAGGAAAACCCATAACCATTATTGAAGGGTATACCGGTGCCGATGAGGATTTTAAACAATTGGCAAAAGAGTTGAAACAATTCTTAAGTGTTGGGGGAAGCTTCAAAAACGAACAGATTATCATTCAAGGAGATTACAGGGATAAAATCATGAAATTCCTTCAGGAGAAAGGATTCAAAACCAAAAGAGTGGGCGGATGAGATTAGCGGAATCGGAACTCATTCTCAATCCCGATGGTAGTATTTACCATTTGCACCTTAAACCAGGGGAAGTTGCTGAAACCATCTTAACAGTGGGTGATCAGGATAGGGTGAGTGAAATCTCCAAACATTTCGATTCCTTAGAAATAACGCGCCAACACCGAGAATTTGTTACACATACAGGAATGTATAAAGGCAAACGCCTTACGGTAATTTCTACAGGTATTGGTCCGGACAATATCGATATTGTTTTCAATGAATTGGATGCTCTGTTCAATGTTGACTTTGATAGCAGAACGATCAAAGACAAACTCACCCCGCTTGAATTCATACGGGTTGGTACTTCCGGAGCCCTTCAGTGCGATATCCCATTGGAAAGTTTTGTGGCAGGACGCTTGGGTGTTGGTTTCGACAACCTGCTTCGGTTTTATTCGAGGGCCGAGGAAATAACTTTAGAAGACTTCCCTCCTCTTTTTATGGAGCACATGGATTGGAACCCTAAAAATGCCCATCCCTATGCGGTTTCATGTGATATTGAATTATATGAGCGCTTGATAAATGAAAATGTCTTGGAAGGAATTACTACGACCAATGTAGGTTTTTATGGCCCTCAAGGGCGCTCTTTGCGTTTGGGGCTTTACGACGCAGACATGAATGAAAAACTTACCTCGTTCCGATACCATGGCAAGTCGATCACCAACTTGGAAATGGAAACCGCTGCGATGTATGCCATGGCGAAATTATTGGGGCATAAAGCTGTTTCGATGAATGTGATTCTAGCGAATCGCGCTACCGGTGAATTTAGCAAAAACCCAAAAGAAGGAATGGAGCGATTGATTCAATTCGTACTAAATCAACTTACCACATGAAGACATTTCACATAGGGGGCGTCCCAGAACACTTCAATTTACCCTGGTATTTAACCTTAAGCAATAAGGAATATCACGAAGTAGCTGTCAATCTTCGTTGGAAGGATTATTTCGGCGGTACAGGTGAAATGAGCAAGGCATTGCGGGAGAAGGAAATCGATATGGCCGTCATTCTTACCGAGGGAATGATCAAAGAAATCATCGAAGGAAACAATTGTAAAATTGTTCAAGTTTTTGTGGAATCTCCACTGATTTGGGGTATTCATGTGGCCAATACTGCTCCGTATACCACCATTGAAGATTTAAAAGGCACCAAAGCTGCGATCAGCAGATTTGGAAGTGGCTCTCATCTCATGGCCTATGTCAATGCCAAAAACATGGGATGGAATACCGAAACCGATTTGGATTTTGAGGTAATCATGGATCTTGAAGGTGCTTTGGAGGCGTTGCCAGAAGGACGTGGTGACTATTTTATGTGGGAGAAGTTCACTACCAAACCTTATGTAGATCACGGCCCGTTCCGATTGGTGGGGGAATGCCCTACCCCATGGCCTTGCTTTGTTATTGCTGTTCGCAATGATGTTTTGGAAGAAAACGAAACAGAAGTAAAATCTATTTTGGAAATTATCAACAGAACCACCCGCGAATTCAAAGAGATTCCCGCTATTGATACCATGATTTCCAATCGGTACGACCAGCAATTGGGGGATGTCCAGAAATGGTTGTCTTTAACACGATGGAGTCAAAAAAACCTAACGAAGAATCAGGTGGAACTCGTTCAAGACACCTTATTCGAATTGGAATTGATCGACAAAAAAGTATCCGCCGAAAAATTATTGCATTTTTTTAAATAAAAACGCAACCCTTCCCCCTCAAAGGTATCTTACTACTGTAAAGTGAATTATTATGGTGACTTTTCTTATCGTTTTGGGGGCATTATTGGTGACCAACTTCCTGCTCTTGCAATTCAGTTGCAACGATACCACCGAGCCCGATATGTTTGATGAAGACTAGGTATTTTACCAGTCGATTTCTTTTTCTCCTCTTTCCTTAAGAAACCTGTTGGTTTTACTAAAATGCTTGTTGCCAAACCACAATCCTCTGTTAGCGCTTAATGGAGAGGGATGCCCACTTGTGAGTACATAATGTTTATTTCGGTCTATTTTGGCTCCCTTATTTTTCGCATAGCCTCCCCAAAGTAGAAACACGACACCTTCCCGTTCTTCGGAGATTTTTTGAATTACCGCATCGGTGAATTCTTCCCATCCTTTGCGCTGGTGGCTTCCTGCTTGGTGCGCCCGAACCGTTAGGGTGGCATTCAACAACAGCACTCCTTGGTCGGCCCAGTGCTCTAAATTACCCGACCGTGGCATTTCT
>CAZOSF010000135.1:1639-3597 GCA_964582415.1 uncultured Alteromonas sp. | reverse complement strand
AAAAACCCCTATCCGTTACCTCTAGGAGGCTGCAAGAACGAATAGGGGACATTATTAACAATCACAATCAACCAACTTGCAGATTGGCGAAATCTTTGGAAGGAACTTACTGGTTTATTTCAGCATTTACAGGTTGAGGAGTTCCGGTAGACAAAAGGTGGTCGGCTTCATCGAATCGGACGATCACTTTTTTTAAGGTTCCCTGGCTTTTATAGGTATGTACCGCCGTTTTTTGAAGTACTTTATTTTCTTCCTTGGATAATGCCTTTATCTTTTTCGAAAGTTCCTGACGAACACTATCGAACTTTTCCATAGACTTCAAGTGATCATGAGCTAAACGAAGGGCTTCCTCATTTTGGTTCTCGATAAATATCGAACGGGAACGACGCATCTCATTATCGAACTTATCTGCAAAGCGATCGTACAATTGCTGTGCTTTGGAAAGTTCATCTTGTAAACTATCTTCCAGGGTGTAGGGTTCGGAGAGTTGAAAACTTACAAATTCATAGTCAGGCTCCTTGGCCTTCAACGCCGACTCGTATTGCTTGATGAATACTAGGTCGTTTCGTTGCTCACAGCCAGTCCATACCACCGCCACTGCGAATAGAATAAAAACAAAGGGAAATCGGTAACTCATAAAAATGGATTAGGTTTGTTATTAGCGCATAATCGAATTGTATTATGAATTTGGAAATACACTACGTTCCGATTTCCCTTATAATTTCTCGAAGCAAACTTGCTTCCTCTTCCGTTAACTTTCCTCCTTGCAATTCTTCCAATACAGGCAACAACCGCTCGAAGTTAAACTCCGGAAGCACCTCAGCTCTGTAGTCGATTTGAAGCAAAAGTTCCTCTAATTTGACCACGGTCTTTAACGTGGGGGTTTCAAGATCCTTTTCCTTCAACAAACATTCCAGGGCCTTCAGTTTATATAACAGCATGGTGTTTGTGGGGCATCACGGGGCGAATGTACCACCCCAAAAAAGAGTGGTAGGCGACATGGGATGTCGTATATATCATTTATGTATCTTTAACCAAATGCAAAAGTTTTCTTCCATAGGAGCCTTGCTCACAGCCTACCGTGATTACAACGGATACTCACAGTTGGATCTGGCGGGAATGCTGAATGTGGATTTGCGCACGGTTCAGCGGTGGGAGCAGGATCTCACCCTTATCAAATCCGATAAGGAAGAAGATATTGTACTGGCGACCCTGCTGCCCTATCAGTTGATTCACAACCTCAACGCAGCGGTGCCCATTCCTACTTTTTATGATTTTCACACCCGAAAGTATTCCTTATCACAGCAAACCAACGAATTGCCAAAATTGGGATGGTATAAGGACCAATTGGACATTACCACCAACAACCTGCGAACGATTGACGTACATCATGATTTAAAATACATCGAACAATTCATCGAATCTCAAAAGCATGATGACACCTATGTGAACCTTGGCTTGCTTAAAGAGGCCGTTCAATTGTTACCAGAATTGAACGTGGTCATTACGGGGAAGTCGGGCTATTATGCGGGGCATTGTATTGTGTTACCTATCTCGCAAGAAACCTATCATCAGTTGCGGAATAGGGAAATCACCAACAAGGACCTTCGCGCCCATCACCTCACCGATTATCATAAAGAGACCCGACCCATTTTTTATCGGTACGATATTACGGGCGATTGCAACGACACCATTTTCTATGTGATGTCGCAGTTCTTCCGATTCTTCTTGGAAATCGATCAGGAAGATTACCTCCTTTGTGGCTATACCGAACGGGACGATAATTACGAGTTGAATAAAAAAGTGGGGCTATCGGTTGTTTGGGAAGATACGGAATTACAAAAACAACTCGGACTCGCCTATCCACCCCGTTTTGTGGAAGGGAACTTTCACGAGTATTTGGCAGATTTGAAGTAACGGTTCTCGGATGTCGGTTCTCGGTTGTCGGTTCTCTGTTC
>CAZOSF010000135.1:0-1539 GCA_964582415.1 uncultured Alteromonas sp. | reverse complement strand
CGAAAGTTAGGATCTTGACCATACTGAGTCTAGATGCCTTATCAGGTGCGGCGAATAATCAAGTTTAATTATGAAGAGGGCAATTCTATGCATATCAGTCCTTTCGATAAAAAGTAACCAGTATTTATGAAGGAACTTATCACTATCCAGAACTATTGGAAGGTAAGTACTTTAAATTGTTTTAAGAATGATTGTGTATTGTGATTCAAATACTTAACGACATACTGTGTCGTTAAGTATACTTCATTTCATGGTTAATTTTGTATTTAAACAACAATTACATAAATCATGAAAAAGCAATTATTAGTTAGTATTTTATTGGTTTTCACCAATATTTTAGTTGGACAAACAGAAAAAGGAAAATTTACTTTTTCAGGTGGTACAGGGCTACAGTTTACGAGCACAAACATTGAATATGAGTATGATGGCGAGTCGTTCGGCGATATCGACAAAAGTTCCTTTTCAATAATGGCTGGAGCAGGATATTTTGTGATGGACAATTTGTCCTTAGGATTGAGCACCACTTTTAGTTCAACGACCACAAAAGACGAAGGAGATAAGTATACTGTGAAATCGACAATACTCATGCCAATGGTATCGTATTATTTTCCAGTTGAGGGTAATTTCAGACCTTTTCTACAAGCCGGAGCAGGTCTTGCTTCCAATGTTGAAGAGGAAGATTACGATGGAAGTACGGATACCTATAAAATGAGCGGACTTGCTTATGGTTTTGGCGGTGGAGCCTCTTACTTCATCAACAACTATATTTCAATTGATTTTGGCTTGGCCTACACCGTTGCAAATTTAAAAGATAGTGATGACTCCGACTGGGTTCAAAAGGGTCAATCTTTCGGGGGTGTTGTTGGTTTCTCGCTATTCTTTTAATTCCCTGGAAAGCATAATTTAATTTGTTACTTCCATATTTCATTTACCCTGAATCG
This sequence comes from uncultured Alteromonas sp., assembly GCA_964582415.1. GTDB lineage: Bacteria > Bacteroidota > Bacteroidia > Flavobacteriales > Flavobacteriaceae > CAZOSF01. Next base: position 598 of record CAZOSF010000135.1, on the reverse strand, counting down.
GTTCATCTGATTCAGGGTTTTTTTATATTATTTTTTTCTACTTGTTCATTTTGTCTTGATGTAAAAAGAACAGATAGGTAAAAAAGTGCTAGATACTGAATCAAGTTCAGGATGACAAAGCAAAGGAAAACGTCATCATGAGCCCTAAGGTCGAAGTGAAACCAAGAATTAGGGTGTCAGGTCGAGCGGAGTCGAGACCTCCTTTTCGTTCTCAATTTCCTTTACCCCGGCCCTAAAGGGTGGGAAATTGTTCATTACTAATTATTAATTGTTAATTGCTAATTGAAATAGCGTCACTTCGATACAATCCCGCCCAAGCGGGACCACTGAGTTACTGACGCCTTACGCTTAACGCTTCACGACTTACTAGTTTAATTGTTCATTGTTAATTACTAATTGTTAATTAACTTTAACCAGCTAACTAACCACCTCATGTTCAAATTCTTTCGTCGGATTCGACAAAACCTTTTAGTAGAAAATCGCTTCTCCAAATACCTCCTCTACGCCATTGGTGAAATTATCTTGGTGGTCATCGGGATTCTTATCGCCCTTCAAATTAACAACTGGAACGAGGACCGAAAAAACAATCGTCAGGAAC
>CAZOSF010000134.1:1570-3602 GCA_964582415.1 uncultured Alteromonas sp. | reverse complement strand
GAAATCAATGCCAAATTGAATGCCCTCGATTTGCGAAAAGAAGCCATTGAAAGGGAACTCAATTATTACAGCGTTTTGGAGAGCTATTTAATAAGTAGGTCTGATTACCGGGAGGTGCCTGCCCCATCGGTGGCGGGAATTTCGGAAGCCAGCATCCAAAATGGGGTCGCACAGATAGTCAATAAGGCTAAGGAGCGAAATAAATTGGAATATTCCTATAAGGAGGGAGCGCCCATTTTTAAAGACATTGACCGGCAGATTGATGCTATCAAAACCGTCCTCCTAGAAAACATTCGTTCCTCCAAGGGGTTGCAAGGGGATGAACTTAAAAGAATCAATGAAGACATCAATTTCTACGAAGGTCAAATACGAAGGCTACCCAAAGAGCAACAGGAATTGCTAAGTATTCAAAGGCGTTACAATCTTAGCCAGAATACCTACAACCTGTTTTTGGCCAAAAGAGGGGAAGCAGGGCTGGTAAAGGCCGCCAATGTGAGCGATGTGATGGTGATCGACCCTGCCAAAGATACGGGAGGGGGAAAAGTAGGGCCCAATACGGCACTCAACTATGTTATGGCCATATTGTTTGGTTTGTTTATTCCTTTTGTATTTGTCCTCCTTAAAGTGTTGTTGGATACCCGTATACATAACGCGAAAGAAGTAGAGCGTATTACCAAAATCCCGATTTTGGGATCGGTGGGGAAAAGCTGGCTAAAAAGCAATTTGGTCGTCTTGGAAAAACCAAAATCGGCCATTGCCGAATCTTTTCGTGCCATTCGCTCCAGTTTGCAGTTTCTCTATAAAAAACACGGGATAGAAGGGGCCAAGTCGGTGCTCATCACCTCGTCCATAAGTGGGGAAGGAAAAACCTACAACAGTATTAATCTAGCTTCTGTTATTGCTCTAGCAGGGAAGAAAACCGTTTTGGTAGGTCTGGATTTGCGAAAGCCGAAAATTTTTGGGGATTTCAATATCAACAATGATATTGGAGTGGTGAATTACCTGATTGCCGAGGCAACTATCGATCAAGTGATTCAACCTACCCATATCGATTCTTTGGACGTTATCACATCTGGGCCCATTCCGCCCAATCCGGCCGAATTGCTTATCAGTGATCGGATGGATTCCTTGATGACCGAACTTCGCGAGAAATACGATTATATCATTCTCGATTCCCCTCCGCTGGGGTTGGTCGCCGACAGTATGGTATTGTTCCAATATGTGGATGCCATACTCTACGTGATCCGTCAAAACTATACCAAAAAAGGCATGCTTCAAATGATCAATGAGAAGTATGAAAAGGGAGAGGTGCGCAATATCAGTTTTATCCTGAATTACTTCGAGTCTAAGGCCAAGTATGGGTATGGTTATGGCTACGGGTATGGCTACGGTTACGGCTATGGCTATGGACAGGGATATCATGAAAAGATCAAAAAGCCCAATTTCTTTAGGGCATTGTGGAAGAAAATCCGAAAGGGTCGAAAGAAATCCAAATAGGCATGCTACGGCCTATAGACATCTTCTGGAAGCGTAGCTTCGATGTCCTTCTCGCGATGATGGTGCTCCCCATTGCGATTCCTGTGGTGCTGGTACTGATACCTATCGCTACCCTTGTCACTGGAAAATGGGGTTGGTATATTCAAAGTCGTATAGGTCTTCATGGGAAGCCCTTTCCTCTTTATAAGATACGTTCCCTGAGAGGGGTGAATCATGAGTCTATTTTGGCCATCAAAGAAGCACAATCTCCCTTCGGAAAGTGGCTGCGAAAAACCAAACTGGATGAGCTTCCCCAAATATTTAATGTGCTATTGGGGGATATGAGCTGGGTAGGGCCGCGACCCGATATTCCAGGGTATGCCGATCGGCTTGAAGGGGAAGATCGACTGATGCTAACGGTACGCCCAGGCATTACTGGCCCCGCCACCCTCAAATACCGCAATGAGGAAGAACTGCTATTACAACAACCCAATCCTCAAGAATACAACGACGAAGTGATATGGCCGGACAAAGTTCGTATCAATAAGGAATATGT
>CAZOSF010000134.1:0-1470 GCA_964582415.1 uncultured Alteromonas sp. | reverse complement strand
CCACCCCGCCCTACGGGCACCCCTCCTTCGAAAAGAGGGGAGTGCACTTAGCTGCTCCCCTTTCGAAGGGGAGCTGTCCGGAGGACTGAGGGGTTTCCGGTAATAGTTCTGACTCTTCTGTCTTGATTCTTCCGTCTTGACTCTTGAGTCTAATCTTCAACTTTTACCCTTTCCCTTTTAACTTTTAACTTTCACCCCGTATCTTTACACCACTAAAACCACCCCCATGACACAAAACCCTACGATCGCGGTAATTGGACTTGGATACGTCGGACTTCCCCTTGCGGTTGCCTTTGCAAAAAAATATAAGGTGATTGGTTTCGACATAGATGAAACCCGCGTGAAGGAACTCAAAGAAGGACAGGATCATACTTTGGAAGTATCTGAAGACGAGTTGAAGCAGGTATTAGGTGGAAAAAGCAAGGGTTTAAGTCTCACGGCTGTCCCGAAAGAAATGGCAGGGGCACAGGTTTTTATCGTTACCGTACCCACACCCACCAATAAACACAACCAACCGGTATTAACCCCCCTTGAAAAGGCGAGTGAGACAATAGGAGGTATCCTGAAAAAAGGAGATGTGGTAATTTATGAGTCTACCGTTTATCCCGGGGTTACCGAAGAAATTTGTGTTCCCATTCTGGAGAAGGTCTCGGGGTTGAAATTCAACTTCGACTTCTTTGCGGGATATTCCCCAGAACGTATCAATCCAGGGGATAAAAAGCATACCGTAACGCAAATCCTAAAAGTAACATCAGGGTCTACCCCAAGGGTGGCAGATTATATCGATAAGCTGTATGGTTCTGTGATAACAGCAGGAACCCATAAGGCACCTTCCATAAAGGTGGCCGAGGCTGCCAAGGTGATTGAAAATTCCCAGAGGGATATCAATATTGCCTTCGTGAATGAACTTTCCAAAATCTTCCGATTACTGGATATTGATACCCAAGCGGTATTGGATGCGGCAGCCACGAAATGGAACTTTATAAAATTCACCCCCGGTTTGGTGGGCGGACACTGCATAGGGGTCGATCCTTATTATCTGGCACAAAAAGCTATTGAAGAGGGCTATAATCCTGAAATCATCCTTGCGGGTCGACGTATGAACGACAGCATGGGCCAATATGTCGCCCATGAGGTGGTGAAGTTGATGCTTCGAAAAGGCTGTCAGGTAAAGGGAGGAAAAGTCTTGGTACTCGGATTTACCTTTAAGGAAAACTGTCCGGACATTCGCAATACCAAGGTGATCGATATGATCGAGGAATTGGAAACCTACAATTTGGATGTGGACATCCTTGACCCTTGGGCGAGTGATGCTGAGGTGCATAAGGTATACAATAAAGATCTGATCGATAATTTAGATAAGGTGGAAGGGCCTTACGATGCCATCATCTTAGCAGTATCACATACGGCATTTCAGGACTTTGATATCGACAGCTACTTAAATAAACCCGGAGTGGTCTTTGATGTGAA
>CAZOSF010000133.1:0-3741 GCA_964582415.1 uncultured Alteromonas sp. | reverse complement strand
CCGGCTACAGGTTTCAATCCTGAAGGAGGACGTTGGAAAATGTAGATTTTATTGGAAGATACATCCACGTCTTCAGGGTTTTCTTCAACCACCACCAATTCACCCATGGCATAACCAGGGTTTAATCCGCGAATAGAAGTGGTATTCTTGAAATCCATCACCTTGTTGTTCAGTTTGGCTTCATTGGCAATAAAAGCGCCAAGTTCACCAACAGATTCTCCTAAGAGCAACATAATGGAACCGCGTATGCGATCATCGATAAAGCCATAACTCATCGGTTCGAAAGCTCCGTAGGTGTTTACAGTCTCCTGATAGTAAGCCTTTACCATAGAAGCACACCATTCCACCTGACCTTGAGCAGTTTGCAGCAAGGTGGTTAGCTCACCAAGATTAATGGATTTATAGGAACTTGGATTGAGCGTATTTTTTATCTCATTCCATTCCCAAAGCTCTATGTGACCCGCACCAGTGTTTGCCAATCCTAAATAATAGATTTTGGTTAGTAATCCTTCTAGGGTAGTGGGGTTCCAATCCCTAGCTTTTTTGAAAATATATTCTTCCAACTTCAAGGAAAGATCCAATAATTCCAATCGCGCCAAGGCGCGTTTCTCTTTCAACAGGTTAGTACGAATCGAATACAATAATTCTGCACTCTTTTTGGTGATTTCCTCAGGGGATTGGAAATTGGTACTAATGGTGTATTTTTTTATCTCGCTTCCCATTGGGCCAGCACTTAAGTACTTGGTGCCGTTCATCAACTTAGATCCATCTACAGGTTTGTAGTATTCTTGCATGGTAGCGATGAGCTTGTCCAATTTTTTGTTTTCCTCGGCCGACAAACTCGACTTGTATTTACTTTGGAAATCCCGCACACGACCCATATCCGTCTCATCTGGTTGACCATGGATTTTCACCCTTGTTTTCATAAAACGATTGTCGTCATCACTGATCGCCTTGGATTGAGAGCGGATAGATTGTGCTAGATTGTCATCTCCACTATGGGGAATATCCTTCAAGGATTCCCTAACCAAAAAGAACTTTTGAGCAATCACTTCATCTTTTGCCAACAACCAATCATAGAAATCGATTCCTGCAGCTTCCTCATCTTCTTCTTGAAAGGCGCCACGATAGAATTGTCCTTTTTGCAACAACCATCCGTCGTCAACGCTATAGAGGTACTTCCCCAATTGATATTGTTTTAATCTTGAGTTAAGATCTTTGGCATCCCAAAGCTCCTCCGGGGTCGTGTAGGCCAAAATTTGACCAAAAAAGATATGATTGCGTTGCCCAATTTGTTCAACTATATCTTTGTAGCGAGCGTGTTGTCTCCCTGGTGCAATTTCGGCAGGACAGGGATCCTTGGGCATACGCACACTTCCATCGGTGCAGAACCAACGAATGTCTTTATAAGGTCCACGCGCATCATTTTTTAAAGTCGCTACCTGTTGTTTTATGTATTCATTGGAAAAGGGTTTGTCTTGGGCCTGTCCGTTAGAAATGGTAAATAAGAACCCAAGGACAAGAAGGAATCTTGAATATCGCATAAGAGTCGATTTTTGGTTAGCAAAAAGAATTGTGAAAATACAAACAATTCACCTAACATACAATGGTTTGTCTTAGTAAAAAATGATTTCTATCAAGTATAAAAAATTCAATAAAATCATTGTAATATCATTGATTTCAGTGATAAATCGATAACAATTCTTAATAAGTTTTTATAGCCCAATTCTTCGAAAAAGGCTACTTTTACGGTATTCAAAAAACACCTAGAAAATAAAGATATGGCAGATCATGTAGAACGCATAAAATGCTTGATTATCGGTTCTGGACCTGCGGGTTATACGGCAGCTATCTATGCTGCGAGAGCCGACTTAAAACCGATTATGTATACCGGAATGGAACCCGGAGGTCAATTGACCACCACTACTGAAGTAGATAATTTCCCAGGCTATCCCGAAGGTGTAGATGGTCCCACAATGATGGTGCAATTACAGCAGCAAGCCGAACGTTTCGGAACAGAGGTGCGCATAGGGATGGTTACTGCAGTAGATTTCAGTGATGAGCTGGGAGGGATTCATAAAGTAACTGTAGATAATAGCAAAGAAATCGAAGCCGAATCTGTAATAATTGCAACAGGAGCGACCGCGAAATATTTGGGCCTTCCAAGCGAACAACGCTTGCGTGGAGGTGGAGTTTCTGCATGTGCGGTATGCGACGGCTTTTTCTATAGAGGTCAGGATGTAGCTATCGTTGGGGCAGGAGACACCGCCGCGGAAGAAGCTACCTATTTGGCCAATATTTGTAATAAAGTGACCATGTTGGTGCGTAAGGATTATATGCGAGCCTCAAAAGCCATGCAGCACCGAGTGAACAACACCAAAAATTTGGAAGTATTGTACAATACTGAGGTGGATGAGGTTCTTGGAGAGCAGGTAGTGGAAGGTTTACGCGTAGTAAATAACCAAACGGGTGAAAAGAAAGAAATCGCCATTACCGGTCTTTTCATTGCCATTGGTCACAAACCAAATACCGATATCTTCAAAGGACAGTTGGATATGGATGAAACTGGATACCTCTACACGAAGGGCAAAAGCACCAAAACCAATAAACCTGGAGTGTTTGCCTGTGGCGACGTTCAGGACAAAGAATACCGACAGGCAGTGACCGCTGCCGGTACTGGATGTATGGCAGCCTTGGATGCAGAGCGTTATTTGGCTTCTGTGGAAAGCAAGGAAGAAGTTGATGCTTAATCTAATGTAAATGAAATAGAAACCCGAAGAAGACTTCGGGTTTTTTTATGGATTATGGTGATAGAAACTGAGGACGCGCTTTAATTTCCAATCATTGTCTTCCAGTAGCCACAAATGACTGAATAAGGCGGTACTTCCTTCTTTTTCTATACCAGAGGGGCCTGTTTCAAAAAATCGATGCTTTCCTCGTTGTAACAGTCCATATAATTTTCCTTGATCATATAAGGGGTATACCTCTAAACTGCCAGTTATGAGTTCCCTGCGGGATTTGAAGGGGTTGTTTTGACGACAAATCCCATCACGCATCACCTTAAGGAAATCTTTTTTCGACGAAGTAATTCCACTCTGATCATGATAAAATTCAAAATCTTCTGAAATTAAGAGTTCCAATAATTGTGTTTCACAATGATTAAAGGCACGATCGAATAGCAGGCTATCTTTTGCTTTAAGGATTTGAAACAAGGGGTCATTATTTGGAAGTTGTGAGAATGCACCCATAGAATAACTAAAAATGCATAGAAAAAGAATTGATTGCAGATATTTCATAGGTATTTTAAAATAAAAAAGAGCCCGAAGCGCTATGGACGTCACGACGGGCTCTGGGTTGGATAGCAATGGTTGTTTTTTACATCTTACGTACGCTACCGGAAACACCGTCACGCACGGAAACATCAGAAGGATTGCCATAATAGCGGATATCTCCACCACTTGAGGCGGAACCGTCGATTTCGTCTTTTACATTTACAGAGATTGAAGCACCGCTACTAGCCTCGGCTTTGCAGGTGAGTACTTCTAACTGTCGGGCTTTGATGTCGCTTCCTGAACTCGCATCGGCTACTAATCTGCCCGCCTTCCCAGATACCTTAAGGTCGGAACCACTGCTGGAGTTGGCATAAACTTCTTTGGCCATGATTTCCACTTCCATGTCGGCCCCACTACTAGTCTCTAAGGCTAAAACTTCACTTCTTATAACCGAATTCCCTATAAGGTC
>CAZOSF010000132.1:0-3754 GCA_964582415.1 uncultured Alteromonas sp. | reverse complement strand
AAACTATTTTTGGGAAGTTGAGAGGTGGGGATCGAACGACCCAACAGTCTATTGAGTAATTGTTCCATTAAAGATAAGAAAAAAGGGCTAAATTCTTTATGGGAAACCACAATGCACAAAAAAACCATCCCGAAGGATGGTTGAATTTATAAATTGTTGCTAATTAGTTTAGAAATGCAAGGCTCGTTTATCGGTAGCATCCAAAGCAGCTTCCTTTACGGCTTCCGCATAGGTTGGGTGGGCATGGCTCATACGCGCCAGATCTTCCGCACTCGCGCGGAACTCCATGGCGGTAACGCCTTCTGAAATCAAATCGGCCACACGGGCACCTACCATATGAACGCCCAATATCTCATCGGTTTTGGCATCGCTTAAAATTTTCACGAATCCATCAGTGTCACCACTCGCCCGGCTGCGTCCTAAGGCGCGCATTGGAAATTGGCCTACTTTGTACTTCGTGCCGGCTTCCTGCAACTGCTCTTCGGTTTTCCCTACCGACGCCACTTCTGGCCAAGTATACACTACTCCTGGAATCAAGTTATAATCGATATGAGGTTTTTGTCCCGCTAAGATTTCGGCAACCATCACCCCTTCTTCTTCGGCTTTATGGGCAAGCATGGCGCCTCGCACCACATCACCAATGGCATAAATATTCGAGATGTTGGTTTGAAGGTGAGCATTCACTTCTACTTGTCCACGTTCGTTTACCTTCACCCCTGCCTTATCGAGATTCAATCCTTCGGTATAAGGACGGCGACCCACAGAGACCAAACAATAGTCCCCTTCGAAAGTAACTTCCAGATTTTTCTTATCGGTTGCAGTCACCGTAACTGTTTTTCCTTTTCTTTCAACTGCAGAAACCTTGTGAGAGACATAGAATTTAACCCCTTGCTTTTTCATCACTTTCATCAATTCCTTGCTCTGGGCTCCATCCATGGTAGGAATGATACGGTCCATATATTCCACAACGGATACTTCAGCCCCCAGTCGTTTGTATACCTGTCCCAGTTCCAAACCAATAACACCTCCACCGATTACAATCAAGTGCTTAGGAATTTCCGTCAAGCTCAATGCTTCCGTGGAAGTAATCACACGTTCCTTGTCGATTTTAATAAAAGGCAATGAGGAGGGCTTGCTTCCTGTTGCGATGATAGTATGTTTTGCTTCGATAGTTTCCGACTTCTCCCCTTTTATTTCGATATGGGTAGCATCCTTAAACGAACCTAAACCAGTGAAGACATCAATTTTATTTTTGTCCATTAGAAAGTTAATCCCTTTGGTGGTTTGTTCTACCACAGAAGCTTTGCGGTCGATCATTTTTTTAAAGTTGATCTTCACATCGCCCGGAATTTCAATCCCATGCTCTTCAAAATGCTTAATAGCATCTTCATAGTGGTGGGAAGAATCCAAAAGTGCTTTACTTGGGATACATCCCACATTCAAGCAGGTCCCTCCAAGGGTGTTATATTTTTCAATAATAGCGGTTTTCATCCCTAGCTGGGCGCAACGAATAGCGGCCACGTATCCTCCAGGGCCAGAGCCAATAACGGCTACATCATAACTGCTCATAGACAGGTTTTTTAGTTAAGAGTGGCAAAGTTACAATACTCCACGGCAATAGCCAATTTGCATCGAACGATTTTCCTGTAGAAAATTATAGGGCAATTTGGGTGGTGTTTTTAACCTCATTGATCACAAAGGAACTTTGGGTACTACCAATGTGCTGCAATGTCGTAAGCTTGGTTACCATGAAGGTGCGGAAAGCCTCCATGTCCTTCACCATCACTTTCAATAAGTAATCATTCTCCCCACTAATATGAAAACATTCTAATACCTCCTCAAGTTTAGTGATTTCCTGTTCAAACTTGGTGAGATATTCCTTGGCATGCTGCACCAATTTTATCTGACAAAAAACCACAAGTCCTTTTTCTATTTTTTCCTTATTGAGGAGGGTTACGTACTTCTGAATTACTCCGGTGCGCTCCAATTTTCGGATGCGTTCAAAAACGGCCGTGACCGAAAGGTTTAGTTTGGAAGCTAATTCTTTGTTGGTTTGCTTACAATCGAGCTGAAGCAATCGCAAGAGTTCTTTATCAGTGGTATCTAAGGTCATACCGAATATTTTTCAGTTCTAAACGAATTTAGCAAAAAAATAATGAAATACATTTTACACATTTCATATATTTTAGTTTTATTTTCTATAATAACATTATATTATTGACATTTATTCATGTAATACGTACTTTTGAGTAAATCAAATTCCATATTATGAAATTCAAAGCAGCAGACAAAATTCAGGATCTTCAATATTTTGGAGAATTTGGTGGGGTGAACCCTTCCATATCGGACTCTTCCACCTATACCTTCCTATCCGCAAAAACCATGTTCGATACCTTCGAAGGCAACGCAGAAGGATGTTATTTATACTCGCGACACAGTTCTCCTTCCAACTTATATTTAGGGGAGGCCTTGGCCGCTTTGGAAGGCACAGAGACCGCTAATGTTGCTGCCACAGGAATGGGAGCCATCACGGCTGCCATCATGCAGCTCGTACATGCTGGAGAGCATATTGTATGTAGTAGGACCATTTATGGGGGAACATATGCCTTTTTGAAAAACCTGGCCCCAAAATTTGGTATAGAAACCACCTTTGTGGACATAACCAATTTGGAGAAAGTAGCTGCTGCCATTCAGCCCAACACTAAGATCATTTATTGTGAGGGTGTGAGTAACCCATTGTTGGAAATTGCCGACATCCCTTCACTCTCGAAAATCTCTAAAAAACAGGGATTGAAATTATTAGTGGATAATACCTTTTCACCCCTTACCCTTTCTCCCGCTCAATTAGGTGCCGATGTCGTGCTGCATAGTTTGACCAAATTCATTAACGGTAGTAGTGATACCATGGGAGGAGTGATTTGTGGTGCCCAAGAATTTATCAACGACTTGCGCAATGTAAATGATGGCACCTGTATGTTATTAGGTGCCTCTATCGACAGTATGCGGGCGGCATCCATTTTAAAAAACCTAAGAACCCTACATATTCGGATGAAGCAACACAGTAAAAATGCAGCCTATCTTGCTCAGCGTTTCGAAAATGATGGGTTAAAAACGGTATATCCCGGCCTTCCTTCACATCCTGGACATAAGTTGCTGAAATCTATGATGAACGAAGAATATGGTTTTGGAGGCATGCTCACCATTGATGTGGGGAGCTTGGATAAAGCCAACGAGCTGATGGAATTGATGCAACAACGCAACCTTGGCTACTTAGCTGTAAGCCTTGGATTCTACAAAACCTTGTTCAGCGCTCCCGGAACCTCCACCTCTTCCGAAATTCCCGAAGAAGAACAAAAAGAGATGGGATTGAGTGATGGTCTCATTCGCTTTTCCATCGGATTGGACAATGACATTGAACGCACTTATAGAATGATGCGCCAGTGCATGGTCGATATCGGGGTGTTGAAAGGCTCCATGGAAACCATCGCCTAAAACCTACCAAACAAATAAATAATGAGCCACTATGGATATATTGATATCTGTAGTGGCTTTATTATAGAGCCGAAACACCGCAGCATCCAACTCCATCCAGCATTGCTGCAGAAGCACCTCCTCCCCCAAATCCGAATCGAATGAAATACTTATCCTCGCAGTTGCAGGGATGTTGTATACGCTGGAGGTACCCGAAAGACTCAGTGAAACACTCCCTCCTGCTGGTATCATTTGACTTCCGAAATCTTCACTAAGTCCTGCC
>CAZOSF010000131.1:0-3762 GCA_964582415.1 uncultured Alteromonas sp. | reverse complement strand
GTTCAGGCACAAACTGAAAGCGAACCTGTTGAAGCAATACGCTCTGTAATGAAAGCACAAGAGGACGCGTGGAACAACTATGATTTAGAAGGATTTATGCAGGGGTATTGGAAAAGCGATTCTCTAAAATTCTATGGGAGTAAAGGAATCACCTATGGATGGGAAGCCACACTAAACAACTATAAAAAGGGCTATCCTTCGGCCGAGCATTCCGGCAAGCTTACATTTACTATCGAGGATATCAGCCCAATTGAAAACGAATCCTATTGGGTAATGGGCCGCTACCATCTGAAACGCTCCGTAGGAGATGCAGCAGGTATTTTTATCATTATTTTCAAAAGGATTGAAGGCGAATGGAAAATTGTCGCCGACATGAGCTGCTGAAAAGCTTCTGAAATTTCACCATAAATAAAACTCCAAATAGTTTCATAGATTACTACTTCAAATAGCTAAGATCGTCAGAAAGGTCCGAGATTTTGAGACGATTGATTGAATTCCTTAAACCGCTTTTTTCCTTAGCTACTAGAGCATGTATTGGACATGGTGTTCTCTCATCGCAAGCTTCAAAATTTAAGATACAGGCTTTGAATATGTCCTTTCCTTCCAAACGTATGATGATATCCAATACCGATTGACTTAATTGAGCTTCCGTCATAAAGAATCCCCCATTAGGGCCTTTGTTAGAAGATACTATATTAAGAGATGCCAATTGCTTAAGTAATTTAGAGAGAAAAGGTTTTGGAATTCCAGTTTGCTCTGAAATTTCTAATGCCGGCAATTTTGCCTTGTCTGAAGTGGCTTTAGAAATAAAATGAAGTGCCTTCAAGGCATATTTAGATGTATGGGACAGCATGAAACAAAGATATTAATTTAATAAAATACCTCAAGGTATTTATTTATGACTTTTGTCATTTTTAGGACTATGTGGAAGGCATACATTTACCACAACCTAAAAAAACGACCTAATATGAACAGAACAATCGTAACGACAATCATGATTTGCATGGGAATCTTCTATTCGTGCGGAAATGGAGATTCAAAAAAAGAGAGTGAAAAAATAACTATTGGTCAAGGGCAAGAAACCACCAAAACCATAACTACCAACACTACTACCGGTGGTCCTATTATAGATTTAAGCAATAAGGGAATAGGCCCAATAAAGTCGATAGATTTGCCAGAAACAATCGACCAAGAAATGGCGACACGCGGACAGGAAAGCTTTAAAACCAAGTGTATGGCCTGTCACAAGCCAGACAAACGATTTATCGGTCCGGCCCCTACCGGAATTTTTGAAAGAAGGAGCCCTGAATGGATCATGAACATGATTCTTAATCCAGAGGGTATGGTGAAAGATGACCCTATTGCAAAGCAATTATTGATTGAATATAACGGGTCACCAATGGCCAATCAAAACCTTTCACAGGAAGAAGCGCGTGCGGTATTGGAATACTTTCGAACGCTATAAAATCAACAAACCAAAACCAACAACCTATGAAATCAATTTACAAATTAGTACCATTGCTTTTGGCACTGGTATTGGTTATTGGATGCAAGCAAAATTCGTCCGATAGCACAACCCCTTCGGCCACCACCGAAGTGAATGAAAACGACCAGGAACGTCAAGGACAGGCGTTTTTAAAAGACGATGAGTCTACTCCTAACGTATTGGACATCGCCATCGGATCTCCAGACCATACAACTCTTGTGGCAGCTGTTCAAGCAGCACAATTGGAGAATGCTTTGGTAAACGCAGGACCGCTTATGGTTTTTGCACCGACCAATGAAGCCTTCGCACAACTACCAGAAGGGACTGTTGAAAATTTACTCAAGCCAGAAAACAAAGGTCAATTAGCATTTATCTTAAAGCACCATGTTACACCTGGCAAATACGATAAAGAATTTTTGAAAAAATTTAAGACCCTGGGGCAAGCTTCCAATGTAAATGTAACTGTGGAAGTCAAGGGTGAAGATGTCTATGTTGGTGGTGCTAAAATAATCGCCAGCGTGCCAGCCGGGAACGGTATTGTACATGTTGTAGACAAGGTAATTTTACCGAATTAACTAACCAAAAAAAATCAATAGTATGAAATCAATAGTAATGTATGTATCCATTGGAGTATTTCTTCTAGTTGGAATGAGCTGTTCCAATTCTGGAAAATCTTCAAAAAACCAAGGCGCCCTTAGTTCAAACGCCGCGGAACGGGTTTATGTCGCACCTGGCGATCATGATGAATTTTATGCATTTATTTCAGGAGGTTTTAGCGGCCAATTATCCGTTTATGGTTTACCATCTGGAAGATTGTTTAAAGTTATTCCGGTTTTCTCCCAAGACGCTGAAAAAGCCTGGGGTTACAATGAAGAAACCAAACCTATGCTTAACACTTCTCATGGTTTTGTGCCTTGGGATGATTCCCACCACCCAGATATTTCACAAACCAATGGTATTCTGGATGGTCGTTGGGTCTTTTTGAATGGAAATAACACACCTAGAATTGCAAAAATCGACCTTACCACCTTTGAGACCACAGAAATTATTGAGTTGCCGAATAGTGCAGGAAACCACAGTTCTTCCTTCGTTACTGAAAATACAGAATACGTTGTTGCAGGTACTCGTTTTTCTGTGCCTATTCCACAAAGGGATATGCCAATTAAAGAGTATAAAGGAAACTTCAAAGGGTCGCTATCCTTTATAAGTGTTGCTCCTGAAGATGGCAGTATGGATTTAAAATTTCAAATATTAATGCCTGGATTCAATTACGACTTGGCGCATCCCGGTCGTGGTGCTTCACATGGATGGTTCTTTTTCTCCACCTATAATAGCGAAGAGGCCAACACCTTGATGGAAGTTAACTCCTCTCAAAATGACAAAGATTTTATTGCTGCCGTTAACTGGAAAAAAGCGGAGGAATATTTGGCTCAAGGAAAGGGAAAGAAAATGCCGGCACGTTATGCACATAATGTCTACAATGATAAAACCCATTCGGCAACATCCACTATTAAGGATGAGGTAATGATCCTCGATGCTTCCGAATTACCTGGCCTTGTGTACTTACTCCCCACTCCGAAATCCCCTCATGGTTGTGATGTTGACCCAACAGGAGAATACATTGTTGGAAACGGAAAACTTTCTGCCAATCTTACCGTACACTCTTTTACCAAAATGTTGGATGCCATAGCAAATGAAAAATTCGATGGAGATGCCTATGGAATTCCAATTTTGAAATTTGAGGACGTGATGGCTGGCGTGGTTGAACAACCCGGATTAGGACCATTACATACTGAATTCGATGGTAAAGGAAATGCATATACTACCTTCTTCATCTCCTCTGAAGTGGTGAAATGGAAATTAGGAACATGGGAGGTTGTAGATCGTCAACCTTGTTACTATTCTGTTGGTCACTTAATGATTCCTGGAGGTAATTCAAGAGAGCCTTTTGGTAAGTATGTGGTTGCCATGAATAAAATAACCAAAGATCGGTATTTACCCACCGGACCAGAAGTAACTCAATCGGCGCAATTATATGATATCTCCGGCGAGAAAATGGAGCTATTGTTAGATTTTCCAACGGTAGGTGAACCCCATTATGCCGCTGGTATTCGTGCAGATATTGTTGCGAAAAATTCTAAAAAAATCTTTAAAATTGAAGAAAACGAACACCCTTTCGCGGTAAAATCGGAGGTTGACACCAAAGTTGTTCGTGATGGAAATGTAGTTCATATTTATATGTCTACAATTCGAAGTCACTTTGCTCCCGACAATAT
>CAZOSF010000130.1:0-3787 GCA_964582415.1 uncultured Alteromonas sp. | reverse complement strand
GAAGATGGTGGTGATACTAAAAAATATATGGCTAAGGCCAAAGACAAGGATGATCCTTTCCGATTGATGGGCTTTGGTCACCGCGTTTATAAGAATTTCGACCCACGTGCAAGAATCATCAAGCAAGCTGCCGATGAGGTATTAAATGATTTGGGTATTGAGGATCCAGTATTGGATATTGCAAAAGGCTTGGAAAAAGAAGCGTTGGAAGATCCGTATTTCGTAGAAAGAAAACTGTACCCGAACGTCGACTTCTACTCTGGAATTATCTACCGAGCTCTTGGAATCCCAGTGGAGATGTTCACGGCAATGTTCGCGCTGGGACGTCTTCCTGGCTGGATTGCACAGTGGAGGGAAATGCGATTGAAAAAAGAACCTATCGGACGTCCGAGACAAATTTACACCGGAGCTACCCTTCGTGAATTTAGAGATATCGATCACCGATAAAGTACCATAAATTAGTTAAGAAGCATCCATTTTTACAATGGGTGCTTTTTTTATATTAGCGTTATGTTGCAACTACATGTTAATGATGAAATTTCACGTTTGCGAGCCGTCGTGCTCGGAACAGCCGTAAGTAACGGCCCCACACCCGAATTACAGGATGCCTACGACCCCAAGTCGGCCGAACATATCTTTGCGGGGACGTATCCGATAGAGGCCGATATGGTAAGGGAAATGGAAGAGGTGGCTGCCGTATTCGAGAAATATGGTGTTAAGGTGTATCGGCCGGAAATCATCCCAGATTATAACCAGATATTCGCTAGGGATATCGCCTTCGTCATTGGCGACAAATTTATAAAAGCGAATATTTTGGAGGATCGCTCACAGGAAATTGAGGCATTGCACTATATGATTGATCAAATCGATCCGAATAAGATTGTTGAGTTTCCTGAACATGCCCATATTGAAGGTGGGGATGTAATGCCCTGGTACGATTACATTTTCGTTGGAACCTTCAAAGGTCGCGATTACAGAAAGTATATTACTGCCCGAACCAATATGGAAGCCGTGTATTATCTTCAGGAATTGTTTCCCAATAAAAAGGTGGTCTCGTTTTCCTTAAAGAAATCCAATTTCGATCCAAGGGAAAATGCCCTGCATCTCGATTGCTGCTTTCAGCCTTTAGGAAAAGGAAAGGCCATCATTCATAAAGAGGGATTCCTTATTGAAGAGGAATATGAATGGTTGGTAAATTTCTTCGGAAAGGAAAATTGTTTTCACATTAGCAAACAAGAAATGTACGATATGAATAGCAACATATTTTCGATTTCTCCTGATGTGGTCATTTCAGAAAAAGGTTTCACACGACTCAATACCTGGCTTCGTAAAGAAGGTTTTACCGTGGAGGAAGTTCATTATTCTGAAATTGCCAAACAAGAAGGCTTGTTGCGATGCAGTACCATGCCTTTGATTCGCGATTAATCCATCACGAAACTAAATCCGCCCGAAACGATATTCGCCGTTAATCCGGTGCTTCGATCATAATGATTGAAGCGTAGGTCGATGCTTTTCAAACCGAATTTGTAAACGTGAAATTTGGTAAAGATGTCCGTATATCGAAATCCGAATCCATACTGATTGGCATCATACTCCGATAGATCGAAATCTGAGGTATAGAAGTCGTCCGTACTAAGATGTTCTTCATAGGGCGCAAAGTAATCGATGGCAGTTTGCGTATAATAACGATACATCGGATATACAGTGAATCGGTCGTTTAATTTTATCGGCAGCTCAATGTTCATTGTATGGGAGGTCATTCCCCAGTCATCAAAGTAATATCGATAATAAGTTCGTACGCTGAACATCTCATTGATATAGTAGTTGAATCGTAATCCAATAGGCGTTTTAAATCGGGTATCAGGTAAGCGTTCGATATCATCGGCGAGATGGAAAACATCGGCATTGCTGGATTCCGTATAATTAGGAATACTATTTGGGTTTCCTACGTAGTAATTTTCACGATCTTTAAAATAGACGCGTTGCATAGGATTCGATAACCAACCTTGTTGTTGGACTACATCCATGAAGATCGAAATTTGGGCATTTTTGCTGAGAATCTGAGAGAGACTTAATGACAACGAGAAGGAATTTCTGGCCTTGTCTTGTATAAAGGAAAACCCATCCACAGGACTCCAACCATCGAGATCTCCTACATTTACCGTAGAGCCATCCTCTCGGTAGATATTTGTGTTGTTTAAAGAGCCTTCAGAACGAAACTCAATAGGGTACCGTGGATTCCATTGATCAAGATATACCTGGGCCTTTATCCCTAATTCTGTATTTTTCTCATTGAAAAGTTGCGTAAAGCTACCCCCAAAACCCAGGGATAAATAATCGTATTCGGTGGCGAAATTGGCATGACCACTCCAAATGGTATTTCGATTGTCCGAGCTGTGGTCGTAACCAAGGGTAACAGTGCCCCAAATATCGGAGGAAGAAGCGCCGGAAGAAGCTACCCAAGGGCTTGTGTTAAATCCGTTGCTGCTGTCGAAAGGATCCAAATTACTAGAGGAGGCCGAGGTATAGGCCGAGATGCCTGCATCTACCGTTAACACGTCATCAGCGTTTAAAGGCATGGCCACTACAATAGTAGGGGTCATATCGGTGAGCTCTTCGGTACCAACACCTCCCGTTACGGCGGCATTATCACCATCCTGAGCATAGTAGCTCATCAAAAAATCTACCTCCGTACTTTCTAAAACCCTTTTTTTGTATTCTCCATCTTCCTCTTGAGACCAAACCCAAGCTGAAGAGAAAACTATTAAAAGAAAAAGATATCTTTTCATGTGTTCTTCTAATTACAACCGCATCCACCGCCCGACTTACCGCCATTAGCGCCGGCAGCTCCTTCACGATAGACTTGAAAATTCAGTTCAAAGCGTTCTGCTTTTCGGGCCGCCAGTTGCATATCTGGATCGTTAAGGTTTACTTTCTCGTATTCCTTAACGACAGTACATGACTGTAAGCTTGTTAGGGCTATGGCCAAGATGAGTAGGTATTTCATGTTATTTGTTTTCAATTTTGATATTATTGGAAGTATGAATGGAATTGTCATCGGTTACGATGATACACTCCACTCCTTTCAATTGATTTATAAAATCCATTCCGGTATCCAATCCCATTACAAAAACCGATGTTGATAGGGCATCTGCCAGCTCAGCGGTCTTTGTAAAGATGGTAACGCTTCTCACGCCCGTACTAGGATATCCTGTTCGTGGATCGATGATATGAGTGTACCTAACACCATCGAATTCTACATATTTCTCATAATTTCCAGAAGTAACCACGGCGGCATTTACCACCGGCATCCAGGAGAATACTTGTTCCTTGTTAAGTGGATTGGTAATGGCAACCATCCAATCGCTCCCATCGGCTTGGGTTCCCCAAGTGGTTAAATCTCCAGAGGCGTTAATGATTCCGCCCGAAACCCCCATTTTTTGCAATAGGGCCTTGGCTTTATCTGCGGCATATCCTTTTCCAATGGCACCAAAACCGATTTTCATTCCTGCAAGCTTCAAAAAGACGGTTCCTTCTGTTTCATTTAAAAGTATGTTATGATATCCCACCTTTACCACGGAGGCTTTGATTTCTTGTTCAGAAGGCATTTTGGTCATACTCCCGTCGAACTTCCAAATTCGATCCATGCTGGCAAAACTAATATCGAAAGCCCCTTGCGTGAGATCTGATATCTTTAACGCCCGTTGTATGAGCTGAAAAAGTTCTTCATCTACTTTCACTGGGCTCACACCTGCATTATTGTTGATAGCCGAAGTTTGTGAATTGG
>CAZOSF010000129.1:1603-3886 GCA_964582415.1 uncultured Alteromonas sp. | reverse complement strand
GGTATATTCTTTAGCCAAGGCATCGTCATAAGTTACGATAGAAGACACTAGGGAACCTTTCCCCATTTGGGAAAGACATACTGCTTCTTCTAAATTTTTATAGGGCATAATGGTACTCACGGGACCAAAGGCTTCCGTAATATGGGCTGCTTCATTTTTGAAAGGGTTGTCCTCGCGCAGTACAATCGGTTTAAGGAAGGCCCCTTTGGAAGCATCTGCCCCTAAAGTTTCTACCTGTTCCAAATCACCATACACTACTTTCGCGGTTTTAGCGATTTTCTGAACCTGTTCCCGAACCGAATCGCATTGTTCCTTATCGACCAAGGAACCCATACGCACTTCCTTCATGCGTGGATCACCGATGGTTACTTTATCCAAGGCGGCTGTCAAGGCATTTTGTACATCCTCCACCAAGTCCTCGGGCACTAACATACGGCGGATAGCGGTACATTTCTGTCCAGCTTTTACCGTCATTTCTTTGCGCACTTCCTTGATAAACAAATCGAATTCCGGCGTACCTGGAATAGCGTCTTCCCCCAAAATACAAGCATTTAACGAATCGGCTTCCATGGTAAATGGAACCGATTCGGCAACAATTTGAGGATTGCTTCTAAGTAGTTGCCCAGTACTGGCAGAACCTGTGAAGGTGACGACGTCCTGGGATTGAACTGTATCCAATATGGTTTTACATGTCCCGCTGATAAGCTGTAAACTCCCTTCTGGCAAAATTCCGGAAGCGATGATTTCACGAACCACTGCTTCGGTGAGATAGGCTGTTTGAGGTGCTGGTAATACAACAGCAGGTACACCTGCCATCCAGTTCACAGCGCACTTTTCCAACATTCCCCATACAGGGAAATTATAGGCATTGATATGTACGGCTACTCCTTGTTTTGGCACCATGATATGATGCGCCATAAAGCGTCCACCACGGGAAAGATCGATGGGATCTCCTTCCACATGGTACCACTGATTGGGAAACAATTTCCGCAACGAAGCATTGGCAAAAAGATTTCCAAATCCACCTTCGATATCGATCCAACTGTCCACTTTGGTGGCTCCTGTTCGATAGCTCAATTCATAAAAAGCCTCTTTTCGTTTGGTAAGGTAGAGTGCCAATTTTTTCAGCATCAAACCGCGTTCTTGAAAAGTCATTTTGCGGAGAGTTTTCCCATGATCCCTTCCATATTGGAGAATAGAAGGTACTTCCAGACCTGCTGTTGTGACATTGGTAAAATGTTCTCCAGTCACAGAATCCAAAATAGGCACTCCCTGTCCTTCACCGTCCATCCATTTACCGAGAACGTAATGTTGTACTTTCTTCATAGGTTATGATTTCACATTTTCTAGAATTACGGCATACCCTTGTCCAACACCCACGCACATCGTCACCAAGGCATATCTTTTATTCGTTTGTTTCAATTCCAAGGCGGCCGAATAGGCGATTCGCATACCTGTCATCCCGAGAGGGTGGCCAATAGCAATGGCACCACCGTTCGGATTCAATCTAGGATCATCATCTTGTAATCCCCAGGCACGGGTACAAGCTAGCGCCTGTGCTGCAAAGGCCTCGTTCAATTCGATGATATCCATATCGGCCATTTTTAGTCCCGCCTTTTCTAACGCTTTATTGGATGCTTCTACAGGTCCGATACCCATTATACGTGGCTCTACTCCAACCACAGCGGAACTCACGATACGCGCCATGGGTTTCAATCCGTATTTGGCTACGGCGTCTTCCGAAGCAATTAGGGTGACACCAGCTCCATCATTCAAACCTGAGCTATTCCCAGCCGTAACACTGCCCTCCTTTTTAAAAGCTGGTCGCAATTTGGCAAGGATTTCCATGGTGGTTGTAGATTTAATAAACTCATCATCCGAAAAACGAATGGGATCTGCTTTCCTCTGCGGGATTTCCACCGATACAATTTCTTCTGCTAGCCGACCGGATTGCTGCGCCTTGGTTGCCTTCATCTGACTCCAATAGGCAAAGGCATCCTGATCTTCCCGGCTGATATGGTATTTTTCTACGAGGTTCTCAGCCGTATTTCCCATGCCATCGGTTCCGTACAATTCATGCATTTTCGGATTGATAAAACGCCAGCCGAAACTCGAATCATACATTTTGGCATCGGTTCCGAAGCCTTTCGACGGTTTGGCTATCACATAGGGCCCGCGCGTCATATTTTCCACTCCTCCTGCAATAAAGACATCACCATCTCCCGATTTTATCGCACGATTTGCATGAATAATTGCTGAAAGTCCACTGCTGCATAATCGATT
>CAZOSF010000129.1:0-1503 GCA_964582415.1 uncultured Alteromonas sp. | reverse complement strand
ATCATTTCCATTCCTTCTGTGTTCGGTACATTACCCCTTTAAAGAGTCCGACGAGTTCGTCACCTCGTTTAACTTCCACGATATTAAAGCTCAATTTATTTTTCACTTTATCAATTACCGATTCTGCTGTTAACCGATCTCCTTCTTCCAAAGCTTCGATATGGTTGATGGAGGTTTCAATGCTTACCGCATATTTCCCGTAGGTGTTTGCGGCAAAGCCAAAAGCCACATCGGCCAGGGAGTAACTTATACCCCCATGTGCCTTTCCCATGCTATTCAACATATCCTTTCGCACGGTAAGGGCCACTTTGCATCTCCCCATTTCGCATTCGAGTATTTCGATACCCAGCCATTGACTGAAGGCATCAAGAGACAGCATTTTATGGGGAATCTGGGTACCTTCCACTAGAAAAAGGTTTTTTGTTCTTTCAATAGTTGTCGCAACATTGGACTGCAACGATAGCGGTCTTCTCTGAAGGTCTCGTATAGTTCGTCCATTTTCGTTACACACCAATCGATGCCTAGTTCATCGGCCCAGGCCAACAATCCTTTTGGATAATTCACTCCGAGGGTCATGGCATGGTCGATATCTTCCGCAGAGGCAATATTCCAAAACAACGCGTCGGCCGCTTCATTAATCAGCATCGCCAGTATTCGTTCAAATATTTTGTGGGATACCTCTTTGTCTGGATGAAGATCGGCTTCGATTCGATTGCCCTCCTCATAATGGTAGTACCCCCTTCCGGTTTTTCGTCCGTACCAGCCCGCTTCACTGTATCGTTTTTGGGTAAAGGAAGGCTTGTATCGAGGATCGTAATAAAAGGCCTTGAATACTGTCTCGGTTACCGTATAATTCACATCGTTACCGATGAAGTCCATCAACTCAAAAGGGCCCATACGGAATCCTCCATGCTCTTTCATAGCATAATCGATGGTAGCAAAATGTGCCCACCCTTCTTCATAAATTCGAAGGGCTTCCCCGTAAAATGGTCGTGCCACACGATTTACGATAAATCCGGGCGTATCTTTTGCTGTGGCCACCGTTTTTCCCCAATCCGTCATGGTTTTCTGAACGAGGTTCAAAACGGCTTCATCTGTTTGGACTGCAGGAATTACTTCCACCAATTTCATCAAGGGCGCCGGATTGAAAAAATGAATCCCAATGCAACGTTTGGGATGTTCAAGACCCGAAGCGATAGAAGCAATGGATAGGGAGCTCGTATTGCTTCCCAAAATACAATCCGGTCGTACCGCATGCTCCAACTCCGTAAAAACATGTTGTTTTATTTCCAGGTCTTCAATAATGGCCTCAATCACCATATCGGAATCTTTTAAATCCCGGATACTATTTACATAATGGGTGTTGGTAACAACTCGTTCCTTTTTATCGGAAGTGATTTTACCTTTTTCAATCAACCGGTTCAGGATGTAGTTTAATTTTTCCTCTGCTTGAACTAAAACAAAAGAATTACTATCGTAGATTTTCACTTCGCATCCAGCCAT
>CAZOSF010000128.1:0-4038 GCA_964582415.1 uncultured Alteromonas sp. | reverse complement strand
TGGGTACCTCATCTCCATTTTCAGCTCATAACCGATTTATTGGGGAATTCTGAAAACTATCCAGGAGTGGCGTACCCTTCGGAGTTGGAACTATGGAAAAGGCGCTGTCCCAATCCGGACGGCCTATTTAAAGAATACCTTCCCAAGGGAATTACCCAGTTAACATAGCCAGAATACCTTCTGCGAAATCTTCTGCAGCAGCAGGATGGTTTCGCACCCAAAGTTCGGGCTCTACAATTTCAAGTTCAGAAAGGTAGATTTCTCCTGTGGCATCCCACATAATATCGGCACGACCATAGGCCGGCATGGGGTCACAAACCGAAAATACCTTTTCGGCAAAAGCAATTTCTCTTGCTGAAGGCTCATACGGATGCACGGTTCCACCGAAATCATCCTGCACCCGGTAATCTCCAGGTTTCGCCTTCTTCAAAATGGCATGGGTATAACTTCCATTGAACACCATAAGGGAAGCCTCTCCCAACTCGGTAATGGTTGGTTGATACGGCTGAACCAACATATCCCGTTCCCCTACCAATTGTTGAAACAATGGTTCATACTCTTCCCTGTTTTTCTCAAGAATCTTATAGGTGTGAAAAGCAGCCCCGGAGACTGCAGGTTTGATGACGATATCGCACCATCCTTTTTGATTACAAATGGCTTTCAAACTTTGATGTTCCCCATGATCTACAAAATGTGTTGGAACAATCTTAATACCTCTTTCGGCCAAATCTTTTAGATAATGCTTGTCGATATTCCAGCGCAGCAAGGAAAACGGATTGATCAACTGGGTCTTTTGATTCAACGCCTGCACCCAAGGCCAGAATTCTTCAAAACGCTCAAAATAATCCCAAATCGTTCGAAAAACGACTGCTTTGGTTCGACTCCAGTCATAGTTCGGATTGTCCCAATAGGTTCTCTCAACCGAAAGCCCTCTTGCCTCCAATGCTGTTCGCAACAAATGGTACTCGGTAAAAATATTTTCTACATACCTATTTCCGGGTTGTGGCTCAAAATATGCTTTACAGGTTAAAATCGTAACATCGACCATGACAACACTTTCGGTCAAAGATATTTTATATTGTTTCAAAAACATGAAAAAAACTATCTTTAACGGAGGCCATATGCAGCGTTTTTAAATTGGCAGCATATTTGCACACGAAGTATCAAAGCAACACTAAAAAATATGAAAGCAACATTTCTTCTTATACCCATACTTCTAATGAATGCCTGTAAAACAACTACCGAAACAGTATCTGAGAATTCTAGTGATTCTGTGGTAGTGGAAGAGGTAAACAGCTGCCCTACCAAGGGCAACTGTATAATTACCCTTCATAAAAACAAGGACTTGCTTGTCAAACAGGATGGCATTGGCGCCAATTATCCAGAATTGGTGGAAGGCACCCATATGGTCATTGAATATAACTACACGGAAAAGGCTCCAGAAGGTATTGCCGATGGGGACTATGCCGAAACCATCCATTTCGAAATACCAGCTTCCATTACGTCTTTGACTAAGGAGAACCATGCTTTAAGTGAGGTGAAAGCACTTTATGGCAAGCACTGCTTTTGTCGGGGTCAGGCAGGCTATTATCCTGTAACCATTGGAAAATTGGTGGTAAAAAAAACCAAATCTTCCCTGCATTTCGACTTAGAATTCCAAATTGAGGCAACCTCACAGGTAGTCACCCGCATTTCCGAAACCATCCCATTATAATCTTTACATATTTACGAACACAAAAAAAGGCGTTCAACAAATGAACGCCTTTTTAAATATTTCAAGATTGGTATCTAGTTCTTAACGATTTTCTTGGTGGCTTCCTTGTTTCCATTTTTTACCACTAAGAAGTACATTCCTTTCGAGATGTGACTTACATTCAATTGTTTCTTGAAAAGTCCAGAAGTAGAAACGTCATTAAAAGTAAACTCAGTAATCGCTCTACCTCTTAAATCGTAAAGGGCAACTTCAACTTTGTCATCGGCAACAGGCA
This sequence comes from uncultured Alteromonas sp., assembly GCA_964582415.1. GTDB lineage: Bacteria > Bacteroidota > Bacteroidia > Flavobacteriales > Flavobacteriaceae > CAZOSF01. The sequence goes on along the minus strand of CAZOSF010000128.1, from coordinate 2,050 downwards.
TGAAGCTCAAGTTGAATGTTCCATTAGATGGATTCGGATACACTGAGAAATTTTCAAAAGCAACCTCTTCGGTGCTCAAAATTTCACCTTCTACGGTAATGACATCATCGTTGAGGTCGTAAAAAATATTGTTGGAGGAAATCACCATCAGTCTACCGGTTTCGGTATTTAGGTTGGGAACATTTACCTCGGCACTTCCTGTATTAGGCACGTTAAGCGCCACACTCACAGGGTAGGTAAGACCTCCATCGGTGGAAAACCAAATATCTACGGTCGGGCTATCAACTGGCGCCACATCGGTTCCTGCAACCTCCCAAGTAATGGTCTCAGTGGTACCCGTAGTCCAAGTGCTTGGTGTGTCCTGAGAAGTTACCACGAAGGGACCGGAGTCTCCATCAACCGTAACTGTCATATTATCGCTTGCAGAAGAAGCTCCTCCCGCTACGTTATCACGAACCGTAAACCTAAAGTTCATGTTTCTACTCACCGATGGCACCACTTCCCAAGTGCTTTGGGTAAGGTTGTTTAGGACCGTCTGCAATTCAGGCATATAACGATCGGGAGAATCAATCGGACTATTCGTTCTGAAGGCAGGCCCTCCGGTAGAGGTACTCTGAGGGGGCATGGTAGCCACTTGAACATCCATTTGCTCCCAACAATAAGAAAGCGCATCATCACTATCTGGATCGGTAGCTATTCCTTTCAGTATAAAAGGTGTAGATGCTGGAATGGTATAATTTGGACCCGCATCGGCAGTTGGGGGATTATTATTGGTAGGTGTTTGAACCGCACATTGTCCGCCACCCACGGAGATAAAGCTCCAAATTTCTTGAATGCTAATAGCTGTAAAGTAATCATCGCTATGCGCTTGAACGTTTGGTGGGCAGATTCCGGCATACGCCATAATGGTTGAACCACTACCTGGTTCTACGGCGGTAGCGTTATTTCGGTTGTTACCGCATGAATTGTTAAAAGTATGGTTAGCTCGATATTGGTGCCCCATTTCGTGAGCTACATAGTCGATATCGAAGAAATCTCCTATGGGTTGGGACAGCCCTGTAACACCACGTGCTTTTGAACCAGCGATACAAACCACCCCAAGTCCAGCGATGCCACCACCACCAGTACTGAACACATGGCCAATATCGTAGTTTGCTGAACCAATCACAGCATCGATGTTGGATTGGTTTTGCGACAACATGGTAAATCCATTATTGTTGGTGTAGGGATCGGTAGCCCCTACCAAATAAATAATATCCGTATTGTCGGCAATGATCACCATGGTAACCGCTACTTCTCTTTCATATACCCCATTCACGCGAGTCATTGTCGTGTTCATGGCAGATAGAACGGCGGCCTTTTTTACTTCATCTGTTTCACTGGGATCAATACCCTGTTGATTCAAATGGTATTGTGCATATTCACCAGTACATGCCAAAGCAAGTCGATAGGTTCTTAACATTCCATCATCGGCATTTTCAGGCCCGAGGGGAAGATCGATACTTTCTGGAGTTTCGGTAAAACATTCAAATCCGTTAGGATCTGCAGGAAGACTGCTAATGTTATAGACAATATAATGATTTTTGTCCTGAGTGTAGGGATCAATATATACTGTAGAATACTTCGGAGAGCTGATCATTACATGAACGCCATCGTTGGAAACACTGAAACGTGCCACAGCCGAAGGATCATCAATACCTTGAGCTGCGTAGGAACGGATATTCGGATGGGCTGCTTGCAGTGCAGGTTCCATTACAGACGCTTCATACACACGGAAATTCTGTAATTCCCCCTGATTGGTGGGAAGCTGAATGACTACATTCGAGGTACCGCCAAAACGCTTAGGAGCAAGGCTCAATTGACTTTTCAGTGCGGTGGTATTCAAGGAGAATAAATGGAACTCCTGAGGCATAGCCTTACGGAAAGTTTTCGGCTTGTTTTGTGTTTGACGCCTTGAAACAGTGTTCCAAAGATTATTTTGTGCAAACATTCCAAAACTAAGCGAAAAGACAAGTACAAACAGAAATGGTTTGAAGGTAACTTTTTTCAT
>CAZOSF010000127.1:0-4095 GCA_964582415.1 uncultured Alteromonas sp. | reverse complement strand
TATTATTCTGGTGTAAAGATATGTTTTGTTTAAGTTTTTTCCAAATTTATTAAACAATATTTTTTAATGACAGCTTGTCACCCTTTTTGGTTTGGTATTCGATTTGCGTTAGCCCTGTTAAAAATTAAATATTTACTATCATGAGTACAGGAACCATTAATGTATCTGTTGACAATATTTTCCCTTTGATCAAGAAATTTCTTTACAGCGATCACGAGATTTTTTTGAGGGAATTGATAAGTAACGCCACCGATGCCACACTGAAGTTAAAACATTTGACCAGCATCGGAGAGGCTAAAGTAGACTATGGAAATCCGATCATTGAGGTTAAAATCAATGAGGATAAAAAGACGCTTCACATTATCGATCAAGGAATCGGTATGACTGCTGAAGAAGTGAAAAAATACATCAATGAAATCGCGTTTTCCGGTGCAGAGGAATTCTTGGAAAAATATAAGGATAAAAACGGCAAGGATGCTGGAATCATTGGGCATTTCGGACTAGGTTTTTATTCTGCCTTCATGGTGGCCGACCAAGTAGAAATCATTACAAAATCCTATTTGGATGAACCAGCGGCTCATTGGATTTGCGACGGAACTCCAAATTACACCTTAGATCCCCATGACAAAAAAGAACGAGGCACCGAGATCATTTTACATATTAATGAAAACGAAACCGACTTTTTGAAGGAAAGTCGCATTCGGGAACTCCTAGTTAAGTATAACAAGTTTATGCCTGTTCCGATTAAGTTCGGAACCAAAACCGAATATCTTCCAAAGCCTGAAGGTGCCAAACCAGAGGATCCTGCCCCAACAAAAGAGGTAGACAACATCATCAACAATCCGAATCCAGCCTGGACCAAACAGCCTAGTGATTTGACAGATGACGACTACAAAGAATTTTACCGCGAATTGTACCCAATGCAGTTCGAGGAACCCCTCTTCCATATTCATTTGAACGTGGACTACCCTTTCAATCTGACTGGAATTTTATATTTCCCAAAAATGACGCAGGATGTGAGCATGACCAAGGACCGGATCCAGCTCTATCAAAATCAAGTCTTCGTGACCGATAACGTAGAAGGAATCGTTCCCGATTTCCTTACCATGCTTCGTGGGGTAATCGATAGTCCAGACATCCCTTTGAATGTTTCCCGCAGTTATCTTCAAGCCGATGGCGCTGTGAAGAAAATCTCCAGCTACATTACCCGTAAAGTGGCCGATAAACTCAAGAGTCTCTTTAAAGACAATCGGGAAGATTTCGAAAAGAAATGGAATGACATTAAGGTGGTTATCGAATATGGAATGCTCACCGAAGATAAGTTCTATGACAAAGCTTTGGAATTTGCCCTTTTCCCAACAGTGGATGGTAATTACTTCACTTTTGAAGAACTGAAAGACAAACTAAAAGAGGCACAAACAGATAAGAACGATACGTTGGTCTTATTGTATGCTTCCGACAAAGAAGCCCAGCACAGCTATATAGATGCAGCAAAAGATAAAGGCTATTCCGTATTACTTCTTGACTCCCCTATCGTTTCCCATTTGCTTCAGAAAATGGAATCCAAAGACGACAAATTGTCGTTCGTAAGAGTGGACAGTGATCATATTGATAATCTTATCAAAAAGGAGGAGGATACTTTATCCAAACTGAACGAGGAAGAAAAAGAAACCCTGAAAGTGACTTTAGAAGAAATAGTTCCTAAAGACAAATTTACAGTGCAACTTGAAGCAATGGACAGCCATGCGAGTCCGTTCATCATCACCGAACCAGAATTTATGCGCCGCATGAAAGAAATGCAACAAACAGGTGGTGGGATGTTTGGCATTGGAAATATGCCTGAGATCTATAATTTGGTGGTAAATACCAATCATGAATTAATTGGGGAAATCCTCAATACCAAAACCCAGAAGAAAAAAGAACGGCTCATCAAGCAAGCCCTCGATTTGGCTAAACTTAGCAAGAATCTTTTACGCGGGGAAGAGCTCACCAATTTTATCCGAAGGAGTTATGAAATGATAAAGTAATACTGAGCTTAAACCACAAAAAGAAACCGTCCAAAGTGACGGTTTCTTTTATTTTGTAGCATGGCTATACTCGACCAATTGACAACAAATTAATCGACAGGTCCAATGTATCGATTTATGCTTAAAATTCTTTGCCCTACACGGCTGTGAAATTCATTTTAATCTTGGCAAAGTTCTGTTAATGGATTGTTTAAAATATAAAGGCATAACCATTTCAAAATGACTAATTTTTAGTACTTTTAATAGCATCTAACTAATAATTAATTTCAATGAAAAAAACTATTCTACTTTTTTCGTTGTTCCTTGTGGCCACTTTACTACAAGCACAGACGAATCCTCCCAATGAGGCGATCTCAGTGAACAATGCGGAAACACCTTACGGACAGTTTATCACTGCTCCTCCGGTTAGCAATCCAAGTTTCTCCACTGACCCGCGTGTCGAAAATGCGCGACAGTTTATTAATTCCAATAGAAATGAACAAAGTCTGAATAACGGACCTTCTTCCAGTTCTATGGCGAATTCGGTGCCTGTCTCCCAGAGCATGCAATTGCAAATCGAACAGGCTCAGCAACAATTTTCCATGAATGCTAGTTCTTCGAACTATCAATTTGCGCCCTCTACTTATGTTGGATCATTTCAAGTTAATGATGGTCCTGTATGGACCTCAAACCCACCATGTTTGACGGCTCAAGAGGCTGCAGCCTTAATTTTCGGGGGAAGTCCATCCGATTATTACATCTCCACCGATCCGAACACTACCGACCCTAACACCATCACCCATACTGCTTGGGCGACTACTTGGGGTGTGTCGGGTTGCCAGGAAGTTGCAGAGGACTATTTCTTAGATTTAGGAAACCCAGGTTATAATGATCCTGGAGGAGTAAACACAGCTACTTCTTCGTATGTTACCGACAACTGTATTGGGGCGGTAAATTATGTTTGGACAGCTGCGGGTTGTACACCTTTGGTTACCCAACCTACAACTTTTCCTAATCCCCCTGCAAATGCATTTTCGTTGTGGGATAATGGAGCTGGAACAACCAGATCCGTAATGGATGATTTTAATGTTCCTGCTGGAACAGATCAAAATGTTGAAGAAGTATCATTGGTATTAACCCGAAGTGCAGTTCCTTATGTTGCTCCTGCCAGCATGACGGTAGACTTTAGAGTGGATGCAGGGGGAACACCTGGTGCTTCCTTCGCATCTCAAACCATTTCAGGTGCCAATTTAGTTGACAATGGATTAGTTGGGAATGCCTTCGGTCGCGATTTCCACGAATTAAACTTAATCTTGAATAGCCCTGTGACATTGACAGCAGGCAGCACGTATTGGGTGGAATTTATTCCTTCCCCTCCTGACAATTATTTCCAAGAAGCCATCAACTTTGGTGCTCCAAACGGTTCACAGATGTGGGTGGATTATAGTGATTTAGGCGGTTTCCAACCTGGTTCCAATATATTTGGAGCACAAGCAGATATTGTGTTCAGTATTTGTTCGTCCGACAGTCTTGGCGAACCCCCAGTAATCGTATGCCCTGGTGATATTACCGCAGAAAACGACCCAACCATTTGTGGTGCTAACGTCTCCTTTGCCAATGCAATCGCAATAGACCCTGAGGATGGAGTCATTCCAACCACCCAAACCGGTGGACCTGCTTCTGGTGATGTTTTCCCAGTTGGTGTTACTGTAGTTGAATTCTCAGCTACCGATAGCGATGGGAATACTTCGATCTGTACCTTCACGGTAACCGTTAACGATACTGAAGCACCGGTAGTCGCTTGCCAAGATATTACTGTAGAATTGGATGCCAACGGTCAATACGTATTAATGCCCAATGAAATAGACAATGGTAGTTCTGACAACTGTAATATTGCAACAATGGAATTAGGCAATGCAAGTGTTACAGGTGTCACAGGATTATTTGCTTTGTATCCATGGCAATCAAATGATAATATTGCACGATATGACTATGACCCAATTACCGATAATATCGTGTTAGTAGATAACCCTTATGCAAGTACATCTGTTGTCACTAATTATTCTTTTGACATCAATCCACAGAATGG
>CAZOSF010000126.1:0-4168 GCA_964582415.1 uncultured Alteromonas sp. | reverse complement strand
ATCATTGGTAGAGGTTCTGCTTCTGGAAGTGAAGCCGTTCGTCTACGCGCAGGTACTCAAGGTATTTTCAGCAATATGGTAATCGAAGGATTCGAAGATGCTTTCAAAATTGTTGGTGACGGTGGAGATAGCCCAACTGGTCAAGGTGTTTTGAGCGGTGATCTTAGCGCTAGTGATGTTACTTTTGTAGATGTACTTACCAAATTGGTGAATGACACTACTGAAACTTTTGACGAAGCCGACTTTATTTCTGGTGATGGTAACGGTACTGGTGCCGACTACGATAACTGGAGAAACGGTTGGACGCGTAACTAATAATTTCTCAGTTCGTAAAAAAAAGAGCTCTCGGTTGGAGAGCTCTTTTTTTTTGTAAGTTTTTGTCTTTGTTTAATAGGTCACAACGCGTGTGTCTGAAACCTTGAAGGAAGTTACCTGAGCAATTCTCGATTCATCATACTTCACTTCTTTGATTTCATCACCTTGGTAAAAAAACCAAGTACCCACTTTTTCTCCATTTTGGTAGTGAGCCACAGCGGTCTTGTTTCCTTGTGCATCATAGCTGATCCATTCACCCTCTAGTTTATTATCCAATGTGTAAAAACCGGTTTGGGCTACTACTCCGTTATCATGATAAAGAGTAGCCACGATACGATCCCCTTGCTTCACAAATTGATCTTGCACTTTATCTTGCGCAAAGCCAATCTGTACAGCAAAAAAGATGGTACTCAATGCTAAAAGTTTTTTCATAACACAACATTTAAGGGTTGAATAGGCCAAATATAATGAATAGGTAACATTTAAAAAAGGATTTGGTAACATTTACGTAACATTAAATTTGTATCTATCTGTTTTCAAGGTTTTTAGCAATGTTAATTCTCGCAAATTAGCGTGAAATTATTAATGATTATTTAATATTTCCGTGACGATAAGGCTACAATCAACCCCTTTCTTTGTACCGTGCATTAAGCACATTCACATTTAAATCGTTAAGTTTTTGTCGACTAGATTTTATCAATGTGGGGGCTGCCGAAAGGCAGCCTTTTTTTGTACCTTTAAGTAGAATTTAAAGCCGTATGATAACTATTTGGAAACATTTAGTTAACATAGGAATAAGTTCTTTGCAGCGACAAAAACAACAAACGAATTAAATGCGACACCTAGCCCTAACGCTTTTGGGAATTTTTGTGGTTTCTACCACTTTGTTTTCCCAAGAGATCAGTGACACTAAATTTGGAAAGGGACTTATCAACTTTACTGCAAAAGACAGTTCCTTCAGTGTAAAATTTGCACCACGCATCCAGGCCCGTTATCAAACCTTTTGGGGTCATGATGGAGAACAATACACCAGCCCAGAACACAATTTCCTTATTCGCCGTTCCCGCTTAAAATTCGACGGTTGGGCGTACACTCCAAAATTGAAATACAAGATTGAAGTTGGTTTATCCAACAGAGACATGTCCGGAATGAGCGATTTCACACGGAATTCACCGCGTTTCTTAATGGACGCTGTAATCATGTGGAATTTTTATGAGAATTTTGAGCTCTGGGCTGGACAAACGAAATTGCCCGGTAACGTAGAGCGGGTTATCTCTTCGGCCAACTTACAGTTGGTAGATCGATCCCTCTTGAACAGTAATTTCAATATCGACCGTGATATGGGAATTCAACTAAGGCATTCCATTAATGCAGGAGGGAATTTCATTATCAAAGAAAAACTTGCACTTTCCCAAGGAGAGGGTAGAAATATCACTGAAGGGAATGAAGGCGGATTAGAATACACGGCCCGATTGGAATTGCTGCCCTTCGGAAATTTCACCAAAAAGGGCGATTATATTGGCGCCGATGTCTTCCGAGAATCCACCCCAAAACTAATGATTGGAGCAGTTTATGATCTTAATCAAAATTCAGTGAAGACTCGAGCCAACCTGGGATCCTACATGTTCCTAGAGGATGGAAGCCTCTACGAAACAGACATTACCACCTTTTTCCTGGATGCCGTTTTCAAATATGATGGTTTTTCCTTCATGGGCGAATTTGCCAGCAGGGATGCGGAAAATCCCATTGCTGTAGAGAGCGATGGTACGCCTACCGGTGATGTGGTCCGAACAGGAAGCGCTTTAAATCTGCAAGCTGGTTATTTATTCAAAAACAATTACGAAATTGCAGGTAGGTACACCACCACAGATTATGATGATTATACTGGCAAATTGGGAGAAGAGCAATATACGCTTGGAGCTTCAAAATATGTTGTTGAGCATAAGCTGAAAGTACAATCGGATATTACCTATACCACGGTCGACGGGAATGAAGCAGGTATTGAATTTAGAATTGGTTTCGACCTACATTTTTAAAAGAATAACATAACATTTTGGTAACAGACAAACTCGATTTAATTGAGAAATTTGCACCACTTTTAATAGATACTTGCAATGGATAATATTTACATTTTAATGCTTGTGGCCCTTGCGGGTTTAGCCATTGTCGACCTTGTGGTTGGTGTTAGTAATGACGCCGTAAACTTTCTGAATTCTGCCATTGGGTCCAAGGCAATTCCATTCCGCAACATCATGATTATCGCCAGTTTAGGGATTTTTATTGGTGCTGTTTTCTCCAGCGGAATGATGGAAGTAGCCCGAAAGGGTATTTTCGTCCCAGGCCAGTTTTACTTCGACGAAATCATGATGATTTTTATGGCCGTAATGATTACGGACATTCTTCTTCTGGATTTCTTCAATACTTTGGGGATGCCCACCTCTACTACAGTTTCTATTGTATTTGAACTATTGGGAGCGGCTGTCGTTATGGCGTTGATAAAAATTGGTGCTGATGACACACAAGGCTTATCCCATCTTTCAGAATATATCAATACCGAAAAGGCCACCGAAATCATTTCGGGAATTCTGCTCTCGGTTGTCATTGCGTTTACCGTTGGGGCCTTTGTTCAATGGCTCTCACGACTCATATTCACTTTCCATTACGAGCAAAAAATCAAAAACTTTGGTGCGTTATTTGGCGGAGTGGCCTTGACTGCTATTGGATATTTTATCTTTTTCAAAGGACTAAAAGGAACTCCCTATTATGGTGATTTCAAAGATATTCTCGCTAGTCAGACACCACTTGTCATTGGAATAAGTTTTATTTTCTGGACGGCATTGTCTTTTGTAATTTCAAAAGTTTTCAAAAAAAATATCCTTGTATTTGTCATCGGGATTGGAACATTTGGTTTGGCATTGGCGTTCTCAGGTAATGACCTGGTGAACTTTATTGGAGTGCCAATGGCGGCCTACCATTCTTACGAGGCATGGGCGGCTACTGGAGAATCTGCTTCTACCTTTTCCATGAGTGTTCTGGAAAGCAAGGTGCCTGCAGAACCTATGCTGTTGTTCATTGCAGGAGGTGTGATGGTGCTCACGCTTTGGTTCTCGAAAAAAGCAAGAACCGTTACTGAAACCGAAATTGGATTGTCCCGACAAGGGGATGGATCGGAAAAATTCAGTCCGAATATGCTGTCTAGAGCTATCGTTCGCACTAGCACTAAGCTGGTATCGGTTTTTGGTGGTATTATTCCACAAAGCACCCAGGATAAGATATCCAATTCTTTCGAGAAGCCTGTTCATACCATTCCTGCAAGCCGTGCCCATGAAATGCCAGCATTCGACTTAATTCGTGCTTCCATTAACCTGATGGTAGCTGGGGTATTGATTTCTATTGCTACTTCAATGAAGTTACCACTTTCTACTACCTACGTAACTTTTATGGTGGCAATGGGTACTTCTTTGGCCGATAGAGCTTGGGGGCGAGAAAGTGCTGTGTATCGCGTGGCCGGTGTTATCAATGTAATTGGTGGATGGTTCTTCACAGCTTTTAGCGCTTTCATTGCGGCTGGAACCTTGGTATATCTCATCTATCTAGGAAGAGGTACAGCCATCGCCATTTTACTATTGATTGCCATTGCACTATTGATTCGCAATTACATCTCCCACAAAAAGCAAAGTGTTGCCAAGGCGGATGCTTCTGGATTGCGTAAATCGGAAAGCAAAACCGTACAGGGCATTATATCTGAAAGTGCTCACAACATTTCCAACGTACTATCGCGTACCAATAAAATCTACACAGATGTGCTAAAAGGATTGGCGCGACAGGATGTGAATAAATTGAAAAAGAGTAA
>CAZOSF010000125.1:1654-4213 GCA_964582415.1 uncultured Alteromonas sp. | reverse complement strand
TCCCTCACCAAAATGGAATCTTTAAAATACCCTTTCCCTTTTATGACTTTCTTGATATCGAGTGCTATCACCTCTGCATCCGTTCCACCACCAAGATAGAGGGTGTCTTTAATCAGAAAGGCAAGACGATCCCGAATTGCACGGGCAGCATTTTCAGTAGAGAGACGATGCGCCAATCGGAACGACCCCATATCAAGATGATTCATTTTTTTATTGATGTAATCCCTGCCAACCAATTCGTAAAGCCGATTGTAGGCCTCATTATCGCTTATGGCAAAGATCTGCCGCACATCATTTGCTACCGAATGTTGAATGGAATCACCATTTATTAGATAGGGAGTTTCCGAATCGATACCCAACGAATCCAAGTATTCCAGAGCCAATACCGCCACTGGAAATTTTACCGTGCTCGCAGGGTAAAAATAGAGGCTGTCATTACAACGAAAGTCATAGCTTTCAAAGGCAACCGTTCCATCTCCTTTACGATCGATGTGTGTGTATTTTATTTGTATCTCATAATATTTGGGATCATGCAACACCTTCATCATAGCGGGATGGGCACTCCACAAGCTTTTTTCCAAGGGAGAAAGTTCGGGTTGTTGACAACCCAAAAAGAAAATTCCTAGAATAAATATGTAGCTTAATCTAGAGGTCAATAATAATCTGATTTTTCATTAGGTCTTCCATGGATTCTCTCTTTCGGATGAGATGAGCTTCTCCTTCATGCCATAAAACCTCGGCGGGACGATAACGAGAATTGTAATTGCTTGCCATGGTAAAACAATAGGCTCCTGCATTGTGGAAGGATAAGATATCCCCTTCTCGAATTTCCGAAATTCTACGATTGTTCGCGAAGGTGTCGGTTTCACAAATATATCCCACCACACTATAAAAACGCTCTTTACCTTCTGGATTACTGATGTTTTTTATGGTGTGCTGACTCCCATAGAGCATGGGCCGAATCAAATGGTTAAAGCCGCTATCTACCTGAGCAAAGACCGTAGAAGTAGTTTGTTTTACTACGTTCACCTTTACCAAAAATTGCCCCGCTTCACTTACGAGGAATTTTCCGGGTTCAAAGGCGAGGGTAAGATCCTTCCCATAGTTTTTACAAAAGGTATTGAATCGTTCGCTTAGTTTCTCACCAAATTCTTCCACGTTGGTTTCTACATCTCCTGGCTTGTACGGTACTTTAAACCCACTTCCGAAATCGATGAATTCCAAATCGTCAAAATGAGTAGCCGCTTTAAAGAGGATTTCCGAAGCATATAAGAAAACATCCACATCCAGAATGTCGCTTCCGGTATGCATGTGGATTCCGTTAATGTTCATGCCAGTATTTTTAACGATACGCTCAATGTGTGGCATTTGATGAATGGAGATACCAAACTTACTGTCGATATGTCCTACCGAAATATTGGTGTTTCCACCTGCCATCACGTGCGGATTGATACGGACGCAGACGGGAATATCGGGATGAATTGTCCCGAATTGCTCAAGGATGCTCAGGTTGTCTATATTGATTTGAACGCCAAGGGCAACGGCCTTTTCAATTTCCTCCAAAGAGACACCATTGGGCGTGTAAATAATCATGCTTGGCGGTACTCCAGCATTTAAAGCAAGTTGCACTTCTTGAATAGAAACAGTATCCATGCCTGCCCCTAAGGAATGTAGGAATTTCAATACCGATACATTGGAAAGGGCTTTTACAGCATAGTTAATCTTAACCCTCTTAACCTTATCAAATGCGCTGGTGAGACGTTGGTACTGAGCGGCCATTTTCGCCGTATCGTAGACGTACAGCGGACTCCCATAATCATTTACTGCCGTGAGAAGGTCGTGATGTGTCATTTGGTAATGCTTTAGGTTAAAATTGGAAAAGATGTAAAAGTAAGGTCTTCCGTTCAATTCCGAATAAAAATCCTAAGGATTCCTTAAAAGCGGTATCAAAATGACTTTTTATCACCCGAAATCACAGCAACATTTATTACTTTTGTGCTGCTGAAAAAAATCACAACTCATGAATTTACACGAATACCAAGGAAAAGAAATTTTAAGCAGCTTCGGCGTGGATGTTCAACGTGGAATTGTTGCCCAGACCCCCGATGAAGCAGTGGCTGCGGCCAATAAATTAACCGAAGAAACTGGAACGGGATGGCATGTTATCAAAGCTCAGGTGCATGCTGGTGGACGTGGAAAAGGCGGTGGTGTGAAATTGGCAAAAAGTCTTGAGGATGTTAAAAGGATCTCAGGTGAAATCATCGGAATGAACTTGGTGACACCTCAAACTTCAGCAGAAGGCAAAAAGGTACATCAGGTTTTAGTAGCTGAAGATGTATATTATCCAGGGGCTTCCGAGCCTGAAGAATTCTATATGAGTGTCCTATTGAACAGGGCTAAGGGTAGAAACATGATTATGTACTCCACAGAAGGGGGTATGGACATTGAAGCGGTCGCTGAAAAGACTCCGCATCTCATTTTTACGGAAGAGATCGACCCAGCGGTAGGTTTACAGCCGTTCCAAGCAAGAAAGATTGCTTTCAATTTGGGACTGTCTGG
>CAZOSF010000125.1:0-1554 GCA_964582415.1 uncultured Alteromonas sp. | reverse complement strand
GTTGGGTGTATGGTAAACGGTGCTGGATTGGCAATGGCAACCATGGACTTGATTAAGCAAGCTGGTGGGGAACCTGCGAACTTTTTGGACGTTGGGGGTACGGCGGATGCAGAACGTGTAGAAACTGCCTTCAAATTGATCTTGAAAGATCCGAATGTAAAAGCAATATTGGTTAATATATTTGGTGGTATTGTACGATGCGACCGCGTGGCCCAGGGTATTGTGGATGCCTACAAGAATATGGGAAGCATTCATGTTCCAATCATTGTTCGCTTGCAAGGAACGAATGCCGATTTGGCGAAAGAGTTGATTGACAATAGCGGTTTGGATGTCCACTCTGCAATACTTTTCCAGGAAGCGGCTGATAAAGTACATGAAGTATTGGCATAATTAAAGTCAACTTTATTATAAAGGAAAGCCCCTCATAGAGGGGCTTTTTTTATGGGTTGCGTTAATAAACCGTTAAATGGTAGAAACTTACGTAACAATTATTTTTTTCCGCAGTCTATATAGTATCAATCATAAAACGAACACCAATGAAATTAGTAAAATCAATTTTTGCGGCCTTAGTGCTACTTTTCGCGACCTCCATGACTGCTGCTATCGAGCCAGTAGATGATCTCAATGTAAATGCCCAAGCTTCTGAAGAAATTGCCAAAATGCTGAAATCCCCTGCCTTTGAAATCAAGGAGGATATTTCTGCCTTTGCCTCATTATTGGTAAACGAGGATGGAGAACTTGTGGTTCTTTGTGTAAAAACCGATAACGAACAAGTGGAAAAATTTGTGAAGTCACGTCTGAATTATCACAAAATAGAATCGGCTCTAACCCCCGGTAAAATTTACAAATTACCATTACGGCTGACTTCGAACAGTTAATTGTAAGGAAGAAATCAAAACCCGGTATCACCGGGTTTTTTTATGAATCCATTGAAAATTTGACTACTATTGTAGTATGAATAATTCTCATGCAAAATCCTTATTGAGCGATTTGATTTTCCTAGCGAAAGCAGATGGAATCGTTGATCCTGCTGAACATGATTTCATTCATCGAATCGGGAGTAGAATGGGTTTGGATTTCGAAAGCATTGAATCTCTGTTCGAGAAACCCGAGCCATCGGTTCCCTTGTTTACCGAGTTGGAGCGCATTACGCATTTCCACAAATTGCTACTTGTCATGAATGTGGACCGAGAAACTCATGAAAAGGAAGTTATCGCATTAAAGAATTTCGGTTTGAAGATGGGTATACGACCAGGAGCCATCGATCAGATTCTGGAACGTATGAATCAGCACGAGGATAAGCTGATTCCTTCCGATGAATTGATTCAAATTTTTCAGACATATTATAACTAATCTTCTTCTTTTAATAAGACAAAAAGTCTGCTAGTTATCTGATTAACAAGACAAAATGTCGTTGTTTTTGGTTTGGAATTCCTTTTGCTTAGGTGAAGAAAAAAAATGTCGAACCCAAAACAATAAAATACTATGAAGCTAGTTAAAAGAAATAACGATTGGTTGCCCTCTATTTTTGATGAATTCTTTCCAGAAAATAGA
>CAZOSF010000124.1:2529-4235 GCA_964582415.1 uncultured Alteromonas sp. | reverse complement strand
ATACCCCGATCCTTTGCGTAGGCTTTGGTTTCAAAGACCTGAGTATATACTGGAACACCCAGTGCAACGGCTCTTTCCACAACAAAATCATGATCGCCATCGCTTTCCTTCCCTCGAAGTGAAAAATTGCAATGCGCCAATCCAATGTCTACCCCACTTTTGAGCAACAAATCCGTTAACACCATACTATCCAATCCCCCACTACACGCTACCAATACTTTGGCGTGAAGCAGGGCTGGAAATTCAGATTTCAAATGGGATGTAAACTCTTGAATCATACGAATTTCAAAGGTACTAAAGACACCGTAAACCGAGACAATTTCCGACTATTTTTCCAAGGCTTCCCGCATGGCCTTGGCCTTGATAAGACATTCTTCGTATTCCTTTTCAGGGATGGAATTGGAAGTAATGGCTCCTCCAACAGAATAGCTCACATATTTACGTTTGGAATTATAGAGAATACTACGGATAACAACATTGAAATCGAAGTCACCCTCGGGAGTAAAATAGCCAATGGCACCGCTATAGAGGCCTCGTTTGGCATCCTCAAGTTCTTCGATGATTTTCATGGCAGAAACTTTGGGAGCTCCCGTCATGCTTCCCATGGGAAAGGTTTCCTTTAAAAAACGAACCGGTGCGTCTTCGGGTGCCACCTCACATCGTACTGTGGAAATCAGTTGATGGACTTGCTCGAAGGTGTAGACCTTGCAGAGTTCTTCTACCGTAACGGAACCTTTTTTTGCAAACCGCGAGAGGTCGTTTCGCACCAAGTCTGTTATCATGATATTCTCGCTCCGCTCTTTTGGGTCTTTGGCTAAATAGTGGGACAATGCCTCATCTTCGGTCCTATTTGGACTGCGTTTGGCGGTGCCTTTAATGGGCTGAGAAATTATGGTAATCCCCTGCTTTTGCAAATAGCGCTCGGGGGAGGCTGACAAAGCGTGAAATTCTTCAAGTTTTAAAAAAGTGGCAAAAGGGGGTTTCGAAATTTCATTCAAATGCCAATAGGTTTTTAAAGGATTCAGCGAGACATCCTCACTATAGAATTCCTGACAAAAATTGGCCTCGTAGATATCCCCTCGCTCGATATGGGAGAGCATAGTTGTCACCTTATCATGATAACTGTCTTTGGTGGTTCGAAGGTGAATTTTAATATCGGTTTGATGAAAATCATCTTCTACTTCCCCTTGTTTTTGAATTGCTTCCCAATCGGATTCAATTTCATTGGCATAAGCTGAAATATATTGAAACGCAATCCCTCCCTCTTTCAGCAATAGGACCTTTTCTGGTTGAATGAAATATAACTCTGGAAAATGCAACCCATCAAAATTATGGGAAGTGAGCTTTTCAACATCGTTCTTTAAATCATAGGAAAGATAGCCAAAGAGCCAGTCGGTAGCCTTTTGTTGAAATGCCTCCAAAGCTTCGAAGGCACCTTTTGCTTCGGTGGATAGTTTTTTATAACAACCTACTGCAAGTATAGCTTGGTATCGGCCATGAGGTGCTTCATAATCATTAGAATCCAACCAGATACAATGATCGTGCTGGGCGCCCCAAGAAAGCAGTTTCCGTTTCAGGTTGGAGTTGATTTGTGTTGCTATAAGAGAGGTTGTTCTCAAGGAATCACTGCTGGATTAATGGCAAAATTACAATAGTTTCCTCAGTTAATGGAGGCCACCCATCGTGCGAGTTTCTCTTGCAATTCG
>CAZOSF010000124.1:0-2429 GCA_964582415.1 uncultured Alteromonas sp. | reverse complement strand
TTTTAAAGATATTGAAAACAAAAAAACCGCTCGAAATTTCGAACGGTTTTTAACGTACTCTTAAGAGGTATGTTAGTTTTTGATGAACCGCTGTACTTCTGTAATTCCGTTTATTGTAACCTCAACGAAATAGAGACCGGACGGTAAATAGGAAACATCCAATTCTTTGGTCTTTTCCAATACATCAAATTCTTGTCCCAAATAATTCAATACTCGTATTCGTTCCGGAATTTCATGGGAAAGGAGTTGTAAATTATCAGAAACTGGATTGGGCGCTATTTTGAATTGGCTTTTTTCCAAATCATCAATTCCAGATAATACGTTTTTAGTATAAAAAATATCATCCAAGTAGAACTCTGTGAAAGATGAATTTGAGTAAAAATCTATCCCTTCAAAAATCAATGCCAGTTCTCCCTGATCATTGCCGAACGGTACCTGGTCTAATATAATTTCATCATTAATATACAGTGAGCAAATAGGTCCGTTGGTCTCAATATCCCACTCAACTACAAACCATTCGTCTTGTGGATAACTAAAGCTCACAGGACCTATAGGGCTATTTTCGATAATGCCCATGCCGGGTGTGTTCCCATCAGGGTTGAAGCGAACATCGCCCATAACAGATTCCCCTGACCAAACGGGAGGGCTTTTCTTCAAATTAAAAGTGGCTTCTTTATTGGTTGGGATTTTCATCCAAAATGACAAATAGTGAAAATCTTCAGCTTCATGACCCAGATTCAAAGCGGCATGATCTGAACCGTTACCGGGAATAAAGCCTGAATACTCCCCTCCATGGAATTCATTGTTGGTAATTTGAATTGGAGTTAACCACCACTCGGATAGTGGCTCGCCGACCAAATATTCCATTTCGTCTTGAAAATTGGTTAACGGCGCGGGAATTGGATCTATAACTCCTTCTACATAAAGGAAATCATCCAAGTAATAGTAATTATTGGATGAGATGGAAAAAAAGTCAACTCCACCCAAACTAGTGGGATAGTCTCCATCCGAATTGGTGAAAGGGGTTCCCTGTGGGATCACTTCCTCATCCGCAATATTGAGTTCCCATGTGGACTGGTTTATTCCTAACGATAAATCGAAATTAAAAACCAGTTTAAACCATTCATCATGGGGAAAAGTGAATGAAACAATCCCATTGGCGGTATCATCAATTAGTCCTACTCCTGGATTTATTAAATCTTGGTTGAAAAAGAAATTCCCTACGATCCATTCTCCTCCGCCAACTGGTATTTGTCCTTGAAGGTTTAGGTAGGCTTCCCGATTGGAGGGAACATACATCCAAAATTCCAATCCCCATTGCCCATCAATCTTATTACCTAAATCAAGCAGTACATCTGTAAAACCATCATCAGGTATAACAATTGATTGAACTGGTGAGTTTGAATAGGAATTTGAAACTGCAGGGTTTCCTCCCCAGTGTAATGGTACATTTGGAAAATTCCATTCACAATCGTCGTAAAATTGGGAAAATGCAACGATCGCCAGTAGATTAAAGAGAGTGGTTAGTATTAATTTTCTTTTCATCGTATCTCAACTAATAGCTTTATTCAATTTTTTATAAATTTATTAATTACTTTTTGTCTTCCGCTCCAGGCCTCGAGGAAATAAATTCCGGAAGGCAAAAAAGACACGTCTACTTCATCCGTTTTATTTGACATGAAAAGCCGCTCACCCAGCGCGTTGTATACAGTAATTTCATCCAGTTCATATATCGAACTGAACCGTAATTTCTCAGCAACAGGATTCGGATAATGTGTCAGCCTCAGGAGCTTATTATCTTCAACGTTATTAATGATAACGCCATCTGAATATTCAACATCATCTATATAATAACTAGACTCCATAGAGAGGGATGAAAACTTTAAACCGCCAATTGCAGTAGGATATTCCCCTGCATTATTGGTAAGTGGTGTTGGAAATGGTATTACGATCAGATTGTCAATTTGCATTTCAAAAATAGCCAACTCCATTCCTGATGAAATATCCATAAAGAATTCCACGCGAAACCATTGATCATGGGGAAATTGGAATGAAACTGGAGCATTGGGGCAGTCATCGATATATCCATACCCCGGGCTTTCATTATCCTTATTGAAATATATGTTTCCGAAAACAGGTTCTCCTGTAGCGACTGGAAAGTAGTCTACTACTTGAAAAACCGCTTCCTTATTCGAAGGGATATGGAGATAAAAATCTACTATAATTTGACCAAAAGCTCGATTTCCCAAGTCCAATCCAACCCTCGTTGTACCATCACCAGGTACAAGCCCCGACTTGTTTCCACTTAAGGATACTATATCGGATGACATCAAATTACAACCGGGACCTGGGGTGCAATCGCCCTGTCCCCACCACTGGTATTGGATGGGTTCGCCTACAGTATAACTTTCCATGTAGTCCATATATTG
>CAZOSF010000123.1:0-4351 GCA_964582415.1 uncultured Alteromonas sp. | reverse complement strand
TGCGCCAAACCTTACGTACCCATCCCTAAATGACAGGATTACCTGCGGTGAGCCTTTGAGCTCCGTAGTCTAAATGAAAAACCACGCAAACCTATGGTTTGCTGTATTTTATTCCCACTTCGGAATCAGAGCAAGCTCTGTTCCTTGTGGAAATAAAAAACCCGCTTTATAAAGCGGGTTTTTCATTCTTAAGTGACCTCGGCAGGATTCAAACCTGCAACCTTCTGAGCCGTAATCAGATGCGCTATTCAGTTGCGCCACGAGGCCGTAATGGGGTGCAAATATAAAAAATATGTAAGTAATGGCAACCATAAAATTTTATAAAAAATTATTGCCCTCCCTTCTTGCCGTTTTTAATCATTCAGAACTATTTTGTACCTTCCGTGAAAGTCAAAATGCCATGAACCTACCGCGTCGCTTGGAATCGGCCCTATTAAAATTATATGAGGCATACACTAAGGATCATCTTCACCCTGAAGATGCTTGTCGGTGTGCTGTTGGAAATATTTTAAACGAAAAAGACTTCTGGAAGCACCTTAGCGATGATCATGGCTCCCTAAAATTGAACCCACTAGGGCGGCTACACGAATATCTGGGAAGAACTTTCGAAGGATATCGTCCCTCCGAATTACTAAAAGTAGAAGCCGCTTTTCTAATGGGTTGTGGGTATAGCCTTCCACTCCATCACATGGGGACTAAACCCACGAATCCTACACACCCCGACACTTTGTTCAGCGGTCTCTCTTCAGCCATAGAAACACTCTGTGCTTTGGAGGGCATTTATAATGTATTAGAGCTTTCTCTGAAATTCGATTCCGTTCGAGTAGAAAAGAAAAAGAAACAACATGTCCATTCGTTTGGACTTTCAAAACCATGATTGTTATCATGATTGGGGCGGTACTTCTTTCGTAAATTAGTTCAATAGGCATAAAAGTGTATCGATGCTATCGATAGGCTTTAGCGTGCCTGCACTTTACCTTGAGCCTCTATTTGTGATCATAAAAGAGGAAATATGTATAAAGCTCAGCGATGAGGAACTCGTACGTCGTTCCCTCGTCGATATGGATTATTTTTTGTGTCTATATGAACGGTACGAAAAACGAATGCTGCGATACATTCAAAGAATTTCCCATGTTAGCGCTGAACAAGCACAGGATATTCTTCAAGAAGCATTTATAAAAATATGGCAAAACCTCCACGGTTTCGATCAGAAACTGAAACTTTCCAGTTGGATTTATCGAATTGTACACAATGAAACCATCTCCTTTTGGAGAAAGAAGAAGTCCTTCGGGAAAGACCAAAGAGTCGCGCTCTCCGAACACTTGATCAAGGAATCTATGGAGGAATTTTCATTGGCATTGGAATTCGACCAAAAGGAGGTTGAAGTTCATAAAATATTGGAACAATTACCTATCGGATACAAAACCATTCTACTCCTAAAATATTTTGAGGGAATGAGCTATCAGGAGATTTCAGATGTACTAAAAATCCCTGAGGGTACGGTGGCTACTCAGCTTAATCGAGCAAAAAAGCGATTCTCTGAACTCGCTGCTGAAAATAAGGTTGCCTTTTAAACATTTAATTATGGAAGTAAAAAGAACCATTCTGGATAAAATAAAAGAGGAAAATGTCAGGCAAAGACCAAAATGGTATTTTAAGGTAATCCAATTCATTACCATGGCTTGTTATTTCGCGTGTATCCTTATTGGTGCAGCTTCCTTCTCGGTAATCTTATTCTCCTTACAACAAACAGATTTTAATGTACTTTCCCACCTCTCCCATTCGAAATTGGAACTTCTGTTGGGATTACTGCCCATCTTTTGGATGGCTACCCTGCTGGTATTTATTATACTTTCAATAGTGGTCTTTCGAAAGTCACCTCGAGGGTATAAGTACCATTGGATAAAATTATTCGGATTTAATACCCTTGCCAGTATCATCATAGGCACGCTATTTTTTATTGTGGGAGGCGGCCATCAATTGGAGCATGCTTTTGCCGAAAAGGTATCCAGCTATGAAAGCATCCATGAAATGAAAATAAAAACTTGGATGCAACCTGATAAAGGATTTTTGGCAGGTAAAATTCTATCTATTGAAGGCACCCGCCTACAACTCGAAGATTTTGATGGAAAAAAATGGAACATTGCCTTCCCTGAAGCCTTTGTTGCCGGTCGGGTGACCTTGGAGGTTGGAAGTGAAATAAAACTTATCGGCAAAATGTCCGGAGATGTTCAATTTACAGCCAGCGAGATACGGCCATGGATCGGCAAACGAAGCTTCAGAGACTTGAATCTTCCTTGACAAAAGTCTTGTTATAATTGTTTTTTATTGACTTCAACCAATAGAAAATTCCACTTTTATTGATTCCCTGTTACTTCCGCGAAAGAAAAAATCATCTTTTGCGTAATACCTAATGAAGTATACCTTAATAATTTAAAAAACCCATAGTGATGAAAAAGATCATTTTATTATTCGTGTTATTGACCCTGGGATGGGGTAGCATGAACGCTCAAGACCGAGACCAAGACCAATTGAGGGATCGAGATCAAGATCGATTGATGATGGTTGATGGAGATTTATTACGAATCAGAGACCGCGACCAGGTTCGCTTGAATGACGATTTACTACTTGCTGACGGTACTGTGGTGCAACCCAACGGAGCGTATGAAACTCCAGAAGGAAAACGCCTACGCCTAAAAGATGGTGAATGTTTGGATATGGACGGTATTCATTATAGAAATGAATATCAATACCGTTACAAAATTCAAAAAGAAAATGAAGGCTTGACCGAAGCACAAATTCAAAACCGAAACCAAAACAGATGGCAATTGATGATGATTGATGGCCAAATGTATCAAGTGCAAAATCAAGTTCAAGAACGTGTTCGCGAACAATTCATGCTAGCCAATGGTGAATCTATATCGCCCGACGGAAAATACATGAATCAAGATCGCAAACAATTGCAATTACGGGATGGGGAATGTATTGATATGGATGGCAATAGGTATGAAAACACCTATATGCATCGGGTTCGTATCAAAAAGATGAGTAAATCTACCAACAAAGCCCCACTTAAAAAGCCCGTTATGAAATCCAAAACACTTGGCAAAAAAGGTAAAGTAGGATAATAAAAACGGAAACGGATTCTTCAGCAAATGTCGAAAGGATATTCCCATGAAAGCCCAAGTTTTAAAAATAGCCTTATTCGTCTTGATTTTTTTCTGTGGATATGAAGTATCGCCCCAGAATGAAACCTCTGTAAATACTTCAACAGAAAATGAATCTTACGCGGTTGTTGATTTAAATTTTATAAGTGATGCTATTTTCTTGGGACGAAAAGATACGGTGAGTGCACCCTATTTGTATACTTCTTTGGGATATCATCACAGGTCGGGGGTTTATGCCGAGGGATCCGTTTCCTATTTGACCAAATCGAACGAAGGTAGAATTGACCTTTTTTTACTCAGTGCGGGTTTTGAAAAAGAAATAAACAAATTAAACCTAGACCTCTCTGCAACTAAATATTTCTTCAATGACGACAGCTACAATGTGATTTCTGAAGTGGAGGCGGATATCACTGCACAACTCATTTACGATTTCGATTTTGTGAATCTAGGATGGGCTGGCAGCATCTACTTCAGTAGTGATAGCGCTACCGATTTTCTGATGCTAGCACAGGTGAGCCATGATTTTACAACCTCAGATCGCCGCTGGCAAATATCCCCCATTTTCGAGCTTCAATTTGGATCTCAGCAGTTTTATGAACAGTATTTTATAGAACAGACCAGGAAAAAGAGCGGTATGGGGACAGGAAGCGGTAGTGGCAGCGGCTCTTCCGGAGGAGATGATACCTCAACGACCCCAATCATACAACTTTCCCAATCCGAATCCTTTCAACTAATGGCAATCGAATTGAATCTCGCCATATGGTACCAAGCCCCACCTTTTACCTTCTCATTTATTCCCTCTTATGTCATACCCTCCGGTGAAACCGAAATTTTAGTGGGGGATAGTATGGTAAAAGAAGACATCGAAAGCACATTTTATTGGATGGCTGGAATTTCTTATAAATTCTAAACTATTCCGTTACCGATCGATGGAACAAGGAAATTAAAGGAATACTAACATAAAAGAATCAGATATGAAAACACTTAACTACGTGTACGCGAGTATCGGGTTCTTCATCCTCGCATTACTTTTTGTTCAATGCCAGAAAGAGGAACTCATCGTGGACGATGAAGCGCCTTTGGTTACATTAACCAATAAACCGGTCCCCGAATCGGCCGGTAACTGCCTATCCTTCCCAGTAATCTGGTCAGACGGATATGCAAAGACCTTAAGAGAACCCCCA
>CAZOSF010000122.1:0-4410 GCA_964582415.1 uncultured Alteromonas sp. | reverse complement strand
AAGACTTCGGTATGTAATGAATACAACCAATTGCACGCTGTACCGAATGTGTACTGTACCGACGGATCTTTTATGACTTCCGCAAGTTGTGTGAACCCATCACTGACCTATATGGCGTTTAGCGCCAGAGCAGCCAATCATGCTGCTGAACAAATTAAAAAAGAAGCCTAATGGATAGAAGACAAGCCTTACGAAATATAGGATGGGGAGCAGGTGCCCTTGTGGCCACTCCTACCATCATGAGCCTTTTGCAGAGTTGTAAAAACGATCCTGCTTGGACCCCCGCTTTCCTAACAGTGGGTCAGGGACACGCTCTTAAAACTATGGTGAATCTGATCATTCCCTCGGATGAGGAGATGGCAGGTGCAGAGGAATTGGGCGTTCATCAATTTATCGATGCCTATTGGGACCAGTGCTTGGCTCCTAGCAAGGTAGGATTGGAAGATGAGTATACCAAAGTATCGGTTACCAGTGAACAACAATTCATCAAGGATGCCTTCGCAAATTTGGAAACCTCTTTCCAAAACACATACGAAAAGGAATTAGGCAAGGGGTCTGTTCAAGAATACGATGAACTCTTGGCAGCCTATCTGAAAAGCTCGAAGGAAGAACAGCAAGCGCATCAAATGAAAATATGGGAGTATACTGAAGCTGTGGAAAAAGATCCATCGGCTACCTTGGATTCTGAAGCCATGAATTACTTCTTGTTATCCACGATCCGAGATTTAACCGTTTCGGCTTGGAAGGATACAGAGCAAATTGGAGAAAATGTGCTTTGGTATGATCCAGTACCTACCCAATACATTGGGTGCCTGCCACTAAGTGAAGCCGGTAACGGAAAAGCAATGTCATTATAATTCAGATTCTATGAATCGAAGAAATTTTATACAGAAGGGAGCCTTGACAGGTTCCCTTTTGAGTTTAGGGGGTACCGCCATGGCAGGCGACGTTTTCTCCCAGGAACAAAGTGTGTACCCCACCAAAGGGTTCAATTTAAAATACGCCCCTCACGATGGCATGTTTAAAGAGCATGCAGGCACGGACATCCTTTCACAATTGGAGTTCATGGCCGATCGAGGTTTTTCCGCTTTTGAAGACAATGAAATGAGTGGCCGTTCCCGTTCTGAGCAGGAC
This sequence comes from uncultured Alteromonas sp., assembly GCA_964582415.1. Classification (GTDB taxonomy): domain Bacteria; phylum Bacteroidota; class Bacteroidia; order Flavobacteriales; family Flavobacteriaceae; genus CAZOSF01. The sequence continues at coordinate 3,276 of CAZOSF010000122.1, read as the reverse complement.
CGTATGGCGGCTACAATGGAAGCCCTTGGTCTGCAAATGGGGGTATTTGTAGCCCATACCATTTACTGGAATGAACCCAATCTTACGAGCGGTAAGAAAGACAAGCGCGAAGAGTTTTTGTCTGAAATACGTTCTTCTGTTGAGCTGGCCAAGCGAGTCAATGCTAAATGGATGACCGTCGTACCGGGCTTCGTGGATTTACGGCTAAGCCATGATTTTCAGATGGCGAATGTTATTGAATCCTTGAAGCAGGCCTGCGACATCCTTGAACCCCATAATTTGGTGATGGTTTTGGAGCCTTTGAATTTTAGGGATCATCCTGGACTCTTTCTGAAGGAATCCCCTCAGGCGTATCAGATCTGCAAAGCTGTGGATAGTCCTTCGTGCAAAATTTTATTTGACATCTACCATCAGCAGGTACAGGAAGGAAATCTGATTCCGAATATCGATGCTTGTTGGGACGAGATCGGGTATTTTCAAGTAGGGGATAACCCGGGAAGAAAAGAACCCACCACAGGAGAAATCAACTATCTGAATGTATTTAAGCATATTCATGCGAGAGGGTATCATGGAATCGTAGGAATGGAACACGGAAATTCCCAGCCTGGGAAAGAAGGAGAGCAAAAGGTGATTGATGCGTACAAAAAAGTCGATGACTTTCTCTAGTCACCGACTTTCCTGAGACAAGTATGTATCGATCGCCCTTACAGGGTCCTCATATACTCCAATACATTTCTGGCATCTTCTTCCGAAAGTCCCATTGGGGTCATAGGAAGGTTATTATATTGTGCCAACAAAGCTTTAGCCGTAGGGTCCTTTTGGATCATTTCTGTCGGATTGAGAATCATGTTCATCACCCAAACTGGATTTCGTTTTTCCAACACCCCTTTGATCGGTGGCCCCAATAATTTGGTATCCACTTTATGACAAGCCACACATTGGGCATTGAATACTTCCTTTCCACGGTTGGCCATTTCTTCGTTCACAGGCTGGCTGATATCCACGCTCTTGATGGGTCCAATACCCAAATTATCCATGTCGGCAGCCACGCCGTCATCGGGAGTAGAAGCTTTAGGTTTGGAATGATCCTGTAATTTTATTTCCTGTTTATCTTCTTTCTTTTCGTCTTTTCCACCGCAGGCAACTGTAAATGTTGCAGCTAGCAATAGGATAAATAGCTTTTTCATCGATTGGTTATTTTGAGTTTAAAAATGCAACAGCACGCTCCTCGCTATAGTAAAGGGAATCTGTTTTATGGTACCCCACGTGCCCTCCAAATTTCGGACTTTCAAGATAGATGTTTTTCGACTTTTCCGCAAGGGAAAAAGGATAACAATTCTCCGATAGAAAACTGTCGTTTTGGGCATTTAAAATAAGTAAGGATTGATCAATATTTGGAAGAAATTGTCGACTGCTGTTTTTTTCATAGTAGTCGAAGGCATCCTTAAATCCGTGAGCCGGGGCGGTATAAATATCATCGAAAGCCTTGAGGGAGGTGATCCGTTTCAGTTCTGCTTTTGACATCTTATCCGGAAAGAGCTCCATTTTTATTTGGTATTTTTTTCGAAGATCGATAAGAAAGGAAGTTCGATAGATCACGTTGTACCACTGGGAAAGGGCTTCCAAAGAACCTTTTAAATCGAGAGGAGCTGAAATGGCGACACCTTTTTTAATTTCTTTAGGTACCATGTTTCGTTCCCCTAGGTATTTAATCAGCATATTCCCTCCTAGGCTAAACCCTATCAATGCGATTTCCTCATAGCGGTCTTTTTCAAGTACATGAGCGATGACTTGTTCCAGATCGTCTGTTTTTCCTGCATTATAGGAGACATAGCTTTGGTTGGTTTCTCCACTGCATCCTCTAAAATTTACCCCAAACACATCCCATCCATTTTTCGAAAGCTGGGAAGCTTGCCCTCGCATATAGGTCCGTTGGGAGTGCCCTTCCAAACCGTGCAATAAAATGGTGGCCTTTTTGGTAAGTGATTTGGAAGGCGTCAAATCGATGTCCATAAAATCACCATCGGGCAGGACAATACGCTCCCGTTCCATTGCTGGGTGGGGTGCACGTCGAAATTTGGCCGAATAGATGGTCGACAGATGGCCATTTCTGAACCATAACGGGGGTGTGTACTTTGAAGAAATTAGGGGCATTTGAAGGCCGATTTGGTTTTAGGTATGTAAAAAGAACTGTAAATTTACGGCAAAAACCAGTGTATCAAAAGCAATTTGAACTTCGATGGAGTGATATCGACTCCAATCTTCACTTAAGAAACAGTGCCTACGTAGATTATATGAGTCATACCCGAATGAGTTATTTCTCCGATCACGGGTTCGATCAAAAGGCATTATTTTATATGAATTTGGGGCCTGTTGCCCTGTACGAGCACATGTATTTCTTTAGGGAAGTGCATCCCGGTGATTTGGTTTCCGTGGATATTAAATTGAAGGGGGTCTCGGAAGATGGTGTTTTCTTTTCCTTTGAGCACGATTTTTATAATTCAAAAGGGAAAAACTTAGCGCGCTGTGAAATGTTAGGGGCATGGATCGATTTAAAAACGCGGAAGCTTACCGAACCCCCGCATGAACTTTGGGATTTTTTAGAAGACATTCCTAAAACAGACGACTACAAGACCCTCACTAGAGAGGATACCCGTAAACACGGTCAGTTGCCCAAGGATCTCTGAGCACGTTTCGGTTTTCTTGTGGAGAGATACACCCCAATAAAGATTAGGGCAGCAGCTCCCACACGAAGTGGGGTAAGCTGGTCGGCCCCCACCGAAACGGCAAATAGGGTAGCCAATACCGGCTGCAAATAAATAAAAGCCCCGATAGTAGTTGGGCTTAGTTGCTTTAAGGCGAAGATGTTGAAGAGATAGGTTAAAACCGTTGTTCCTACTACTACAAATAGCATTTGCCCTATTTGAGAAAGGTTTAAGCTGGTCCACGCTACTTCACTGAACTGTCGGAAACCGATAGGCAGGTTGATCAGAAATGCGAACAGGAACAGGTATTTCATCAGGGTAAGGGAACTGTATTTCCCTACCAAAGGCTTTACAAAGATGAGATACATGGAATAAGAGGCCGCATTCACCATAAATAGTAAATTCCCAAGGGGGATATTGGGCGCATTGGGCTGTGATTGCACCCCAAAAAGGATAAGTACAAGGGCGCCAGCCAGTCCGACACCAATACCAATAGCCTTAAACCAAGTTATGCGCTCTTTCAGAAAAAAGGCCGAAAGCACCAATAACAAAACAGGGGAAAGGGTAATTA
>CAZOSF010000121.1:2455-4457 GCA_964582415.1 uncultured Alteromonas sp. | reverse complement strand
TGGCCTTGCTCATGGGAGTAATGGCATTATTGAAAATATGCATATGGGCCAAATGCCCTCCTTCAGAAAGCAGCATCACACCCACAATCAATAGAATGAAGAGTCCAAGCACCTCATACATTCTATTTTTCTTCAAGAATTCGGTCACCCTGCCCGACAGCCATATCATGATGAGTCCACCGATCACAATAGCTGTTGCCATGATGATAAAATTATCAGTAAGTGCGATTGCCCCTAAAATGGAATCGAAGGAAAACACCAAGTTCATCAAGATGATGGAAATCGTAATGGCTGTTACCGACTTCGGTTTACTTTCTTCTTTTGCATCGCCATTCAAATTCATCATGTGCCAAATTTCTTTCATGGCTGTGTACATGATGAATACTCCTCCAAAAAGAATAATGATACTATGAAGGTTAAAGGAACCATCGAAGATGCTATTGGCATTGATCACTAACCAAGGTTCTTTAAATAAATTGATGAGTTGCAACAGAATAAAGAGCAGAATGATCCGAAGGAAAATGGCCATACCAATTCCGATATTTCGAACGCTGGCCTGTTTGTCTTCAGGAGCTCTTTTGGATTCAATGGAAATGTACAAAAGGTTGTCTAACCCCAAAACGGCTTGAAGTAAGATCAATAATAACAGGGAAACCAAATTGTGAAGCGTAAAAAGAGATTCCATAGTTTTCTATTTGTGAATGGATAGGGTTTCAAAGGTACATTCTTAGACCACAAAAAAAAACCGAAACAAAACGTTTCGGCTTTTTTAAATAGTATTTAAAGAAATTAATTTCCAGCTTGTTGCTTGGCCTGTTGTTCCATGTTTTCGTTTGGAACAATCACAATGTTTACACGACGGTTTTGCGCACGTCCTTCAGCAGTATCGTTGGAGGCTACCGGTTGTTCTTCCCCAAACCAGTGGGTGGTGAATCGTCCTGAGCTTAATCCTTTGTTATTCACAAAATAGTTGGTAACCGATTGTGCTCTATTTTTCGAAAGCGTCATGTTATAGGCGTCAGAACCTACGCTATCTGTATGACCTACTACCAATACATCTGTTTCGGGATATTCTACTAAAATAGCAGCCAACTTATCCAATGTTGCTTGTGATTCTGCGTTGATATTGTATTTATCGGTTGCAAAATGTACCCCAGAATTTTCACCATCGAAGGTAATTACAATACCATCCTCCACGCGTTCTACTTGAGCTCCTGGAATTTCCTCTTCTATCTTTTTGGCCTGCTCGTCCATTTGCTTACCAATTACGGCACCGGCAGCACCACCCACGGCAGCACCGATAACAGCACCTAACTCACTATTACCTCCCTTACCTATATTATTCCCTAATATAGCCCCTAGGATAGATCCTGCAGCTACCCCAATGGCAGCACCTTTTTGAGATTTGTTCGCATTTTGAACCGCCTCACAGTTTGTAAATGTTATCACTACGGCCATGGCCAAAGCCACGATGCCGATTCTATTTAATATCGTTTTCATAATTAGTCGCTTATTTTAGTAAAGTTCATATAAATCGTAAACGGTTTTCCTTCCAATGTAACGGTTTGTTCCCATTGCATGGAATTGCTGGTCATTTGGGCCAATTTCAAACGGTAGCCAACATTAGTGCTCGACTTATGCTTTTCATCCGTAGGCTTTAGCAAGAAGTCATAGAGTCCGTCATTCGGGTTCACCTCCTGGATATCGAAAATAAAATTTCGAACGCCTGTAGGGCAATTGGAATTTTGAATTTCATAGGTTCCACGGTTGTTGTTCGGAATAAAACGCCAGGAACTTCCTTCCATACATTCGGAAGAAGTATCATTAAAGATGGTTACGTTGAATTTTCCACTTTCGCTGTAGCTAATTTGTTCCAAAGACCAATAGCCCTTAATCTCTTTTCTTGATTCCTTCACAACTTTGGAAGAACCGCAAGAAACCAAGACTGCAGAAAACAATACTAAGGCTAGCAATTTTTTCATATTCAATGGTTTTAAGGTTA
>CAZOSF010000121.1:0-2355 GCA_964582415.1 uncultured Alteromonas sp. | reverse complement strand
AAATATTGTTCTTCTAGGTTCTTGGCAAAAGGCACCGGGGTTTCCAAGCTGCTGACCCTTTTAATGGGAGCATCCAAGAATTCAAAACAATGTTCGCTTACCAGGGCAGCAATATCGGAAGCGATTCCACCAAACATATTGTCTTCCTGTAGGATGATAAGCTTTCCGGTTTTCTTAACCGAAGTGAAAATCGTTTCACTATCCAAGGGTGCCAAGCTTCGTAAATCGATTAATTCGGCATCGATTGATTCATTTGCTAAGGTATCCAGCGCCCAATGTACTCCCGCTCCATAAGTGACAATGGTAACGGCATTTCCGGTTTTTAGCACATTGGCTTTCCCTAGAGGAAGATTGTAATAGTTGGTAGGCACTTGTCCACGGATGCTTCTGTAGAGTGCTTTGTGTTCAAAAAATAGCACGGGATTGGGATCTTCAATTGCACTAATCAACAATCCCTTTGCATCTTCTGGAAAAGCAGGATATACTACCTTTAATCCAGGGACATGCGTGAACCAGGCTTCATTTGTTTGGCTATGGAAAGGACCTGCTCCTACTCCGGCCCCACTGGGCATACGAATGACCACATCGGCATTTTGTGCCCAACGGTAATGAACTTTTGCCAAATAGTTAACAATAGGATTGAATCCTGAACTCACAAAATCGGCAAATTGCATTTCAATAACCGATTTGAATCCGTTGATGGAAAGCCCCATACCTGCTGCCACGATTCCAGCCTCACAAATGGGGGTGTTCCGAACCCGCTCCTTTCCAAATTGTTCCAAAAACCCTTCCGTTATTTTGAACACACCGCCATATTCAGCGATGTCCTGACCCATAATGACCAAGTTATCGTGCTGCTCCATGGCTTGGCGAAGTCCTTCCGAAACAGCATCCACCAAACGCAATTCTTTCGTTTCCGAATTAGGAGCTACGGCTACTTGATTGTATGGAGCATAGACATCCTCCAATTCCTTATCCACATTGGCTTCTATGGGGGCTTCATGAAAAGCAATATCAAGGTTCTCGTTGATTTCCTGAAGAATAGACTGCTTCATTTCAACTATCAATTCATCATTTAGCAGTCCTATTTCCTTGAGATAGGTAACGTAATTTTCAATAGGGTCCTTGACGTCCCAAGCGTCCATCAACTCTTGAGGAACGTATTTCGTGCCGCTTGCTTCCTCATGCCCACGCATGCGGAATGTTTTAAATTCTACTAATACCGGACGTGGATTTTCCCGCATGCTATCGGTAATAGCTTTCAACTTTGTGTATACTTCAAGGATGTTGTTTCCTTCAATGATATGACTTTCCATACCATACCCTATTCCTTTATCGGCTATATTCTCACAACGGAATTGCTCTGACGTAGGAGTAGAAAGTCCATACCCATTGTTTTCAACACAAAACAAAACAGGTAAATCCCATACGGCGGCTACGTTTAGGGCCTCATGAATTTCCCCTTCACTCGTACCCCCTTCTCCGGTGAATACGGCAGCAATCTTATTGTTCTTCTTGAGGAGGTTTCCTAGGGCAATTCCATCGGCCACACCAAATTGCGGACCCAAATGGGAAATCATTCCTACTATTTTGAATTCTTGGGTTCCAAAGTGAAAACTCCGGTCCCTACCTTTGGTGAAGCCACTAGCTTTTCCTTGCCACTGGGAAAACAGTCGATGCAAAGGAATTTCCCGTCCCGTGAAGATTCCAAGATTTCGGTGCATGGGGAGAATATATTCGTCGTTTTCCATGACCGAAACCACCCCTACAGCGATGGCTTCCTGACCGATGCCACTGAACCATTTTGATATCTTTCCTTGACGTAAGAGAATCAACATTTTCTCCTCTATCAGCCTGGGTTTCAGCATACGCTGGTATAGCAATAGCAAAGTATCATCGTCCAATCCTTCACGGTTGTAGGAGAAAGGAATGCTGGGTAATGTGTCGGAACTCATAGTGAATCTTTGGAAGACCAAATGTAGAAAATTTCTCAGGGATAGTCTTTCGAACCGACCTGTTTTTTTAAGGGTAAATTCCGCCTCATTATTGGTATATTTGCATTCAAAAGCATACGAATTATGAATACTATACCCAGTGTCGATTTAGCCGATTTCCTTTCCGAAGATCCAAAGCGCAAACAGAAGTTTGTGGACGAAATTGGAAGTGCCTATGAAGAAATTGGATTTGTTTCCCTAAAGAATCATTTCTTGAGTGACGAGTTGGTGGAACGCCTATATAAGGAGGTAAAAGATTTCTTTGCCCTACCTGTAGAAGTAAAGCAGCAATATGAAATAGAAGGATTGGGTGGACAACGCGGCTATGTTTCCTTCGGAAAAGAACACGCCAAAGGTAAAA
>CAZOSF010000120.1:2606-4477 GCA_964582415.1 uncultured Alteromonas sp. | reverse complement strand
TTAATTATTCAACATTACCGGCATTACAAGCATGGTGATGCTTTCTCCCTCATCCAGTCCGTCAATTGGGGTTAGGATTCCGGCACGATTTGGCAACGACATTTCCAAGGAAACTTCATCGCTTGTAAGGTTTCCTAGCATTTCCAAAAGGAAACGGGAGTTAAAGCCTATCTGAATGTCATCTCCCTGATAGTCACAGGTAAGACGCTCGTCGGCCTTGTTGCTGTAATCGATATCTTCTGCAGAAACATTGAGTTCAGCCCCAGCGATTTTCAAACGGATTTGATGGGTGGTTTTATTACTGAAGATGCTTACCCTGCGAACCGAGTTTAAAAACTGATTGCGATCTATGGTTAATTTGTTTGGATTTTCCTTTGGAATAACCGCTTCATAATTGGGGTATTTTCCGTCGATCAATCGACATACCATCTCGGTATTATCAAAGCTGAATTTCGCGTTGCTTTCGTTGTATTCGATGGTCACGGTTTCTTCGCTTCCCGACAAAATTCCTTTCAGCAAATTAAGTGGTTTTTTCGGCATGATGAACTCGGCCGTTTCCTGGGCTTGTACATCGGTTCTGGAATACTTGACCAATTTGTGAGCATCTGTGGCAACGAACGTTAATGAATCGGTTGTAAACTGAAAGAAAACACCGCTCATCACGGGTCTTAGATCGTCGTTTCCTGCGGCGAAAATGGTACGGCTAATCGCGGTTGCTAGAATATCTCCTTGTACCACAGTAACACTTGGGTCTTTCAGGGTAACTGCTGTAGGGAAGTCATCCCCATCGGCATAGGCCAAAGCATATTTTCCGCTATTCGAACTGATTTCAACGGTATGATTGTCTTCAACAGTGAAGGTGAGTGGCTGTTCTGGAAAGGTTTTTAGGGTATCCAATAACAATCTTGCAGGGATACAAACACTACCATCCTCGTTGCTGTCAACTTCCAATGTAGAGGATACGGTAGTCTCCAAATCGGAGGCTGATACCCTCAAGGTATTTCCTTGTAATTCGAATAAAAAGTTGTCTAAAATGGGAAGGGTATTGTTATTATTGATAATGCCCCCAAGCACTTGTAATTCTTTAAGTAAATAAGAACTTGATACGATAAATTTCATCTAGGTTCGGTTTTCTGAAATTAAAGATTTATGGCGTTTTTTGGCCACTTACAAATATATCCCAAATGGGTTGTTTGCTAAAACAAACTTATTAACAACTAGCGGCTATACTTTCTCTTTCTTATGTATTGAAATACCCCTCCAAATACTAGCAGTAAAGCCAAGGGCATGAGGAGGTTAAGCAGTTGCCACGTTCCGCGCTTTTCCACAGTTTTCTGGGGATTCAAAAAGGGGATGGCGATTTCCTTGCTTCGAATGTTTATAAGTCCGCTGTCGTCCAGTAGATAGTTCACCGAGTTCAATAGAAACTCCTTGTTTCCATAGAAGGCATTGGTCCATTTATCAAAGCCCAATTCCAAAGGTCTGCCTCGGTCCAATTGGTTTTTAATGATATCACCATCACCAACAACGATCATCTTTGCAAATGTCCCCGAATCCTTATTTTCGGAGTATGCAAAAGGTTTGATTCGATTGGCATACACCGAAGTAAATTCACCTTCCAACAATACCGCCAAGGGTATTTCACCAGCATTGAATTCATTGGGGTCTGGCCCCTGATTGATAATGGCGAGATTTTTTGGTATTTCCTCGTTGATATCGATTTCCGCGGGAACCCCAATAATTTTTGAAAGGGGGGAGGTGCTTAGCAATATCGTTTTCTTGATAGGATTCGCCAGCGTATCGAGAGCACTAGCATAGTCGAACTTAACGGCTTCGATATTTGAAACGATGGGGTGATTATTGGCACTGGA
>CAZOSF010000120.1:0-2506 GCA_964582415.1 uncultured Alteromonas sp. | reverse complement strand
ACATATTTCTCGGCATCACTAAAGGGTATTTGGGGTTGGGCGGCAATGACCAGGTCATATTTCTTTAATTCGTCCAATGTCTCTTGAGGGTCGATTGCTACTGAATCAAGCGTGAATTTACCGATATAATAATAATCGCGAAGGGTGGTGAGAAAATCAACGAGATAGACGTCCTCCAATTCGGCGTTTCCTTTCAGTACGGCTATTTTTCTGCTTTTCGGACGCGTCAATTTGCTGAAACCGTCGGCAAAGGCATATTCTAAATTCTGAATACTACTGTTTACACGCTCCTCGGTGGTTGCACCTAATTGATTCTTCAATAGGGGAATCGGCACCGTTTGGTCGTTATAATACCCCAGAGCCCAAGGATACACGATTTCCGTACTGAGCTTTCCATTAAGCAACGTTTCAACCTGGGCACCGTGTAATCCGAAATCGGCCATTTGTTGTTGGATTGCTTCCTGGTCTAGACTTTCCTCTTTTGGATCGATAAAGTTGAAAAGCACGTTCGGATTTTCAGAGCGAAACTCTTCCAACAACTGTTCGGTTTCTATTTGAAGTCTTCTGAATTCTGGAGGGAGATCCCCCGCAAGGAAAACATCCACATACAAGGGTGAGTTTACTGTCCCTATGGTTTCCAAAGCTGCTTCTGAAAGGGTATATCGCTTATCCTGCGTCAAATCGTAGCGTTCGTACCAATAAGAGCTCAAGGCATTAACCATTAAGAGGACTAACAATCCTCCAATTAACAAGCGCATATTTTTAGTACTCCCCATCATCGCTTTTCTTCCAATTTAATTTTGGTGAGCAACAAAAAGAATACAGCTACCGATAGGAAATAAACCACATCGCGCGTATCGATAACCCCTCTTGAAATGCTTTTGAAATGATATTCCAAACCTAGCGATGCTACTTCAGTCGTACCAAATAGTGAAGAAGCACCTTCAAATCCATAATACATCAAAAAACAAAGCAATACTGCACTTATGAAGGCCACGATTTGATTTTCAGAGAGGGTCGAGGCAAACACGCCTATTCCCGTGTAGGACATGGCTAAGAACACCAATCCTAAGTAGGAACCTAATGTTGATCCTACGTCCCAATTTCCAGGGGGATTTCCCAAATCGGAAATAGTGGCAACATACAGCAATGTTGGAATGATCGCAAGGAGAATCAGGAGCAGGGCTCCGAAGTACTTTCCGAGAATAATTTGAATTGTTGATAAGGGTTTTGTGAGCAGTAATTCTAGTGTACCCATTCTGATTTCTTCACTAAAACTGCGCATGGTCACTGCAGGAATTAAGAAGATAAATACCCAGGGTGCCAATTCGAAAAAGGAGCGCAATTCCGCAAAACCTGCATCAAAGATGTTGAAGGGACCTGAGAAGACCCAAAGAAAGAGGCCGTTCAAAACCAAAAAGACACCAATAACCAAATACCCGATGGGCGAGGCAAAAAATGTATTGAATTCCTTTCGAATAAGTGCTAGCATACTAATTCAATGGTTTTTCAAAACACAAACTGTTTTCTATCCCGGCATATTGCCCATAATTTGGGATTCTTTCAAATCCATAGGACGAATAGAGCCCGATGGCTTCTGGCTGACGCACGCCCGTTTCCAATATCGAGCGAGCATAGCCCAGTTCTTTTGCCCATGTTTCCAACTCGGTTAATATTTTACGTGCTACACCTTTCCCTCTGAAATCGGGAAGGGTATACATGCGTTTTATCTCTACGGTTTTATCTTCAAATAATTTGAAGGCACCACATCCGGCTGGCGTTTCGCCTACATAACAAACAACACAATTTTTGAGGGATTCTATACTATTAAACTGATGATAAAATTCATGTTCATCACCATCGCGAACGGCCAATTCCTTATCCAGAAGCGACACTAGTTTTTGAAAATCGGTATGTGAAGAATCAAGGCGTTTTATCAACATATTTTAGTGCAATTGGTAAAGGGTATCCACGCTCCAAGCTTCGGCTTTCTTTTGAAAGAGGGGTTTGGTTCTTCCCCAAACTTCTTTAAACAAATCACTTGATCGGTAGGCTTCAAGCGCCGCTTCATCTTTCCAGCGACTATACGTAAAAAACACCTCTGTTTGTTGTTTATCCCTGTAAAGTTCTAGGAAAAGACAGCCGTCAAATGCTCGGATTTTCTCCTTTATCTCATCAAAACTATGCAAAAATTCAGTGATGTGTTCAGGAGCGAACTCCATTTTTACAATTCTTGTAAACATTAATCAAAACTTACGGTTACCGTATCCCAGTAGTCCAAACCAAAAAGGGTAGAAGCACTACCCACGGTTCTTGGGTTACTTTTATAAATGGCCAGTTCCAAATAATTGGAGGAATTCCATAGGGCCAGTCGTTTCCCGTCTTCCTCCCGCTTTTCTTTTGGATGCTCGAAATTGATGGCGTCTGAATAATTTTGATAGACTTTGGTGAAATTGGCGGTTCGTGCTGAAATACGGAAGGGGCGTCCCTTGCCAATTTTATCGAA
>CAZOSF010000119.1:2359-4529 GCA_964582415.1 uncultured Alteromonas sp. | reverse complement strand
GCGATAATCAATCGTTTTAAAATAGTTAGAAGGCCCTTACAATCTTGTGAGGGCTTTTTTCTTTCCATCCAATTCGCTGAAACGAGTTTCTCTCCTAAATTGTTAATTTTTAATTTTTAATTGTTCATTGAAGAAAGGGATTACTCGCTTCGCTCGTGATACCCCGGGGGTGGCCCGTTAAACGAAAACCCAGCACGCTTTGCGTGCCGTATTTTTTGTTCCCATCCGATTCGCTGAAACGAGTTTCTCTCCTAAATTGTTCATTGTTAATTTTTAATTGTTCATTGAAGAAAGGGATTACTCGCTTCGCTCGTGATACCCCGGGGGTGGCCCGTTAAACGAAAACCCAGCACGCTTTGCGTGCCGTATTTTTTGTTCCCATCCGATTCGCTGAAACGAGTTTCGCTCCCGTATGGAAACAAAAAACCCGCAACTTTCGTTGCGGGTTTTCGTTTGCGGAGGAAGAGGGATTCGAACCCCCGGAGGTGTTACCCTCAACAGTTTTCAAGACTGCCGCAATCGACCACTCTGCCATTCCTCCTTTGAGGCTGCAAATATAATATGCTTTTTAAAAATTTTCAGTATGATTTGAAATAATTTAAAGCCTTCAACAATTAAAACTTACTTTTGCTTCTATGGAAGAATGGTACTCCTATCCTTTGCTCATCCTTGTTGGATTTGTTGTAGGTTTCGTAAACACCATTGCTGGGGGAGGCTCGCTATTGTCTTTACCATTACTCATCTTTCTCGGACTGCCACCCTCTGTTGCCAATGGAACCAACCGGGTAGCCATCGTCATTCAAACCTTTATGGCGACTATGGGCTTTCGTAGCAAAAAGGTGCACACCTTTCCTTTCAACACGTATCTGGGGATCGCGGCTTTTTTTGGAGCTATCATCGGGGCAAATATTGCTGTTGAGATCAATGAAGGGCTATTCAATAAAATTTTGGCCATTATCATGGTCGCTGTATTGCTCATCATACTTTTCAAGCCAAAAGCGAAAATTGATGGCCTAAGCGAGCGATTAACGGGAAAATATTTATGGCTGGGCGTGATCGTTTTTTTCCTACTGGGAATCTATGGTGGTTTTATCAATGCTGGGATAGGTTTTCTTATCATTCTCTACCTACACTATGTGCACCACATGAGTTTGGTGCGTACCAATGCAACGAAAGTATTCGTGGTGTTTATTTATTCCATATCGGCGTTGGTGGTTTTTATTTTAAACGACAAGGTAAATTATATGGTAGGCCTTATACTTGCCATTGGAAACGCTTCGGGTGCCTGGATTTCCAGTAGGTTGTCTGTCAAAAAAGGAGATGGATTCATTCGCATCTTTCTTCTTGTGATGATTGGTCTTTTGGCTGTCAAGCTATGGTTTATGGAAGTATAAGCGAAAGTTGTACCATCATCAATCGATTCAATTCATAATTTTAGTCACTCCCAATTTCCTGACGTACTTTTGTAGTTCAAAATTGCTCACGAATGTCAAATACTATAATGAAGCTACAATGGCGCTACGCCTGTAAGCGATTCGATTCCAATAAAAAACTATCTCAGGAAAAAATTGAAATTCTGGAGGAATCCTTTAATCTGACGGCGACTTCTTTTGGACTACAACCCATAAAGATGGTGGTGATTTCAGACCAGAACATTAAAAACACGTTGTTGCCGTACACCTATAATCAGAGACAAATACAAGATGCCTCTCATGTTTTGGTAATTTGTATTGAGAAGACCATTAACCCCGAATTCATAAAGGAGCATTTCAAAAGGGAAGAAGCCATTCGCAATACCCCTAGAACTATTTTGGAACCTTATGAAAAATCGTTGGTGGAGTCTTTCTCTAAGAAAAGCGAAGAAGAAATACAGGCTTCAATGGTAAAGCAGGCATATCTTGCACTCGGGAACCTATTAACGGTTTGTGCCTTGGAAGGCATAGATTCTTGTCCGATGGAAGGATTCCAACCCCAAAAATACGATGAGGTATTAGGGTTGGATGCGCTTGGTCTCAAATCGGTTTTGGTGCTTCCTGTGGGCTACAGGCACCCTGACGATTTCTTTGCGGGCCTCAAGAAAGTGAGAAGGGGCACCTCCGAGGTAATTATCGAAAAATAAAAAAGTGGGCATTAGCCCACTTTTTTAATGTGCTATTTCTATTTTGTCCTC
>CAZOSF010000119.1:0-2259 GCA_964582415.1 uncultured Alteromonas sp. | reverse complement strand
TGTGATGGTGTCCCCCAAATTGTTCGGCTCAGTTAAGGCTCCAGCCACCAACGTCACACTACTTCCAAATTCATCACTGCCTGTCCATAGCTTCAAAGCTTCCGCACAACCTCCACTAATGGTACTGTGACCCGAAGTATAGCTTGGAAAAGGAGGGCATAGGAAGGTGTCCGGACTATAGGGACGCCATTGTTTTCCATCCATTTCCATCATGCCTTTGCCCACACCTCCCCAGGCTTTAATCACCTGATTTTGGTAATATTCATGAACCAAAGCATAGGGTCGGGCAAAATCGTAATACATTTTAGAATCCCAAGAAGCAATAAAGGCATCCATAGCTACTACTTGATTGTAGAAAAACATCTTTACATCTTGATCCAATGTATGGTTGTCCCGTCTCGACACTTCCTGTGCAAATTTCAACCAGTGTCCTGCTTGCTGAACCGATTGTGGGCCATCACGCATGAATTCTACTAGGGCTTTTTGCTCATCGGTGAGATTCGCCTGTAGTTCGATGACCTCTTGTACTTCTTTAGCCAGTTGTTCCGATCCAATCATCGGAGGGGGTCCAGGGCGGAATTGATCCCCTGATTTTAATGAGATTGGGGTTACCTTGTCCCAGTAAGGGGTTAAACATCCTGGAGCATACTGCCCGCCTTCACCATCGGCGAAATATTTGGGCTGCCATCGATTGGGATCTACGTTTTTATCGGCTGAATTTACTGGCTCGTATCCAACATAATTAAAATAGGGTTCCCCATTGGAACCTTCTTCTTCGCCATATTGGTTCGCCCCGTCTCCTTTTCTGGCTTCAATGACTGCCTTTGCGGCTAAATTTCCAATACCTTCAGGGGTTGAAGGGTCCAAGGTAGTATTATTGGGATCCAATCCCAGTTTTACCATGAACTCAGTAAAAAGGGGCGCGTCGGTATAATAGTATTCATTCAGGGCCCTGTAAGCGGCATAACTTATAGCAATTTCTTTATTGGATAAATTGCGTTCCGATTCAGGTCTGCGTTCCACGTCTGCGAGATAAACAGGGAGTGCATCGGCATCATAGCGGGACCAAGCATCAAACATAGAAACAAAAATCAGTCCGATGTAACGAGAAGTTATGGTTGGTCTTGGCTTAAAGCGATCGGTATCCAAGGCCGTAGCGGTAATGACCATCTCACTCCATTGATAGGCCCTGTTTTCAACGCCTTTTGGTTCTACCTTTTGTTGGGGAAGTGTTGCCGACTCCTTATTTTCCTTACAGCCAATTACGGTAAGACTCAAAAAGAGCAGCAAAAAGATTCTCGTTTTCATTAGTGGGTTGGGTTAGGTGGTTCAAATATAAAAAAAGCACCCATAAAGGGTGCTTTATCAGACTAATATTAAAGGGAATTATTCTATTACGCCACCACAGCTTACACGGGCTCCCGCATTTCCACTCGGTTGAGAGGTGAAATCATCACTTCCTTGATGTACGATAATGGCTTTGCCTAGGATGTCCTTCTTTTCATCACCGCAACCAATACACCACTGGTCGGTACTGAACTGTACGGTGCCTACACCGGATTCATCCACCATAAAGTTACCGATATCCCCCTTGTGGTAGCCCTCCTTGGCACCCCAAGCCCCATGGGGCTCGAAGGTAGGGTTCCAATGCCCCCCACTGGAGGTTCCATCTTCCGAGGTACAATCGGCTTTTTCATGTAAGTGAATGGCATGCATACCAGGCTCCAATCCTGAGATTTTGGCTTCCATAATGACCATACCATCTTTTTCAATAAAGTAAGCTTTCCCTGATGCATTGGAGCCACTTTTGGCCTCAAGTATGACTGAGAGTTGTTTAACCTCTTCTTTCATTTCCTTTTGCTCTTCCATGGCTTCGGTTACTTCTTCAGTGTTCTCGGTTTCTTTCTTGGCTTCGTTTTTACAGCTTGTAATGATCAAGGCAGCAAATAATGCCAAGAAAAATGTGATTCGTTTCATAGTTATGTTTTTAGGTTTAGTTTAAATGTAAGTCTTTTTTATTTAGTCACAAATTTATGCAAGTCCTGTAATTGTCCGTATAAATTCATTTTAATTGTAATGCTTCAAGAACAAATTAGTCCTCCAAAGTAAAAACTTTGGTTTCCTTAAAGGGAGATACATCCAATTGTTCCATAGTTTTTCTGTATTCTGTCCAATCGCTTGCAAAGAATGCGTTGGTTTCCTGCAATGCCTTTTCCAAAGCCTCCTTCGCCTGATCATATAAACGTTGCTCGGTAGCAG
>CAZOSF010000118.1:0-4658 GCA_964582415.1 uncultured Alteromonas sp. | reverse complement strand
AATGGAAATGGTTTTCCCGATGGTTTCGGGATGATGGAAATTCATGGAATGGACAGTGAGATGATCGATGTAGCAGCTTATACCCAGAAGGCCTTCGGAGATGCTGCTAAGATAGCAAGGGTTTTGGGCAAAGAGGATTTAGTTACCATCTATACCAAAAAGGCCACCACTTTGAAGGAAAAAATCAATAAGGAATTCTGGAATGAAGAATTTCAGTCGTATGCCGATTTTATCGGAAGTGATGCACAGGCGCTGAAACTCATCAATGATGCGATCATTCGTGCCGATACCTTGAATAAACCATGGGCAGTTAAAGAATTAGAACAAACCAAAAATCAAATCATAGCTCACCCGTCTCCAAAAGACCGTCCATTCGTATTGCATCACAATTGGGTGGTGAATACCCCCATGGAAGTTGGTTTAGCAGATCCTGATAAAGCCGCAAAAGCTTTAACGACTGCAGAAAAATTTGTAAATCCCTACGGAGTTTTTGTTACCGGAATCGATCGGGATGAGTCGGCGGGAAACGACCAAAGCACCTATATAGGTCCAAAAGTATTTTCCTATACAGGAGCTGTGATGACCCTTCCCACGGGGGTGTTGGCGATTGCTGAAAATAATTATAATCGTAAAGAACAGGCTCTGAATTATCTGAATAGAATGGTACGTACCTTTAGTTACGCCTTACCCGGTAGTATGTATGAAGTTTCACCAGATTATGGAATGATGACACAGGCATGGAACATCTATTCTTTTGCTGTCCCCATTGTGGAGCAATTCTTTGGTATTCAACCGGACGCTGGAAATAGAATAATAAGGATTCAGCCTTCAATGCCCCTTCCCTGGAACGATGCAAGCTTGGAACATGTTCCAGTTGGTGACAATTTCATTGATGTGCATTACCGAAACATCGACCTATCCTATAGCGTTAAAGTAGCACAGGAAAACAAAGACTGGACCCTCGAAGTGGTGCTGGATGGAGTACGAGCTGCTAATGTCGAACTCTATGAAGGGGAAGCCGAAATTGTTAAAAAGGACAATGGGTTAATAATTACAAGCACATCCGCCGTTTTGGACATACACTACCACTATGAATAATCGTTGGAAATATAGCCTTCTCTTCGCGTTCTTATACGTTCTTTTATCTGCGAACCTATCCTGGGCCCAAGGGAGCGTATTACAAAGATCGATCGACTCGAAAATTTTGGGCAAACAGGTAAACTATCAGTTGTATATCCCGGAAGGATATTCAGCATCGTTCACCAATTTCCCGGTCCTCTATTTATTGCATGGACATGGGGGGAGTGAGAAAGACTGGTTTGATCCCAAATGGGGCAATATGGGGCATTTGTTGGATTCATTAATTGACAGCCAGGTGATTCCACCATTGGTAGCAGTAACAATGGATGCCGAAAATTCTTGGTATGTTGACAGTGTAACTCCCATGGAAAGTTTTTACCTCAATGAATTCATCCCTTATATTGAAAATCAGCACCGTATTGACCCAAAGGTTGGACGTATCATTGCTGGAAATTCTGCTGGTGGCTACGGGGCCTTACGATTTTCCCTTTTAAGACCTGAATTGTTTAAAGAGGTTATTTTGCTCAGTCCTGCCGCATATGAACCCTCTCCCCCTATCATTTCCTCTTCACGAAAGGTCGAGGCATTCCGTGAGAATGGCTCCTTTAGTGAAGCAAGATGGCGGTTTTTTTCCTATACTCTCCGCTGGACGAACTTGACAAAGAGCTCGATAAAACCTCATTTTTTTCTTTCCACCGGTGACGATGACGCTTTTAATATCGTTCCAGTGGTTACCTCCCTTCAACAGGAAATGCTCCGCGATAAAATCCCTTGTGATCTCAGGATAATAGACGGAGGGCATACTTGGGATGTTTGGCGAAATCAGATTGTGGAAGCGCTTCAATTTCATTTCCAACAAGCAGCAAAAGTCCATTAAGTTATCTTTGCAATATGCATAAACTCATCAGCAGTTCGAACAATCCTTTGGTCAAGCAATGCCTAATCCTCTCGGAAAAATCCAGGGAACGCAAAAAGCAAGGGCTATTTGTGATTGAAGGTCAGCGGGAAATCGGATTGGCACTCAAAGGAGGTTACACAATGGTGACCTTTCTTTATTATCCCGAATGGATTTCGAAGGAACAACGAGAAATTTTTACCCAACAGGCTCCCAGTACAGAATGGATTGAAGTCACTCACGAGGTTTATCAGAAATTGGCCTATCGAAGTTCAACTGAAGGAATTTTAGCAATTGCTAAAACCAAAAACCACGATTTGGAAGGACTTGATTTTAACGGAAAAAACCCTTTGATTCTTGTTGCAGAGGCACCGGAAAAACCAGGGAATATTGGAGCCCTCTTGCGAACGGCCGATGCCGCCAACCTAGATGCCGTAATCATAGCGAACCCCAAAACCGACTTATACAATCCGAACATCATACGCAGTAGTGTGGGTTGTGTATTTACCAATACGATATGCTCTGGAACTACGGATGAAATCATTGCCTTTTTGAAGGCCCGAAGTATCACTATTTACTGTGCTGCTTTACAGGCTTCAAAAAATTATGTCGAATGTAATTTCACCAAGAGCAGTGCCTTGGTGGTAGGTACCGAAGCCGACGGGCTCTCGGAGGCTTGGTTGGAAAACAGTGACCAGAATATCATCATTCCCATGGGGGGTGAAATCGATAGCATGAATGTATCGGTAGCAGCGGGAATTCTTATTTTTGAGGCGAAACGACAACGGGGATTCAAATAGTAATTAGCAATTAACAATGAACAATTAGGGATGTCGGCGACGGTCTTATTCTACATAATATTAGTAATCCTAGTGGTAAATTTCCTTTGGGATAAGTACTTGGAATATCTAAATGCCAAGCGATTTGACGATCCCATTCCCGAACCACTAAGTGATATCTACGATCATGAACGCTACGAAAAATCACAGGCCTATAAAAAAGAAAAATATCGGTTTAGCTGGATTACAGGCAGTGTTTCCATTGTTGCCACCTTGCTTTTTTTCTTCCTAGACGGCTTTGAATTTGTGGATCGCCTGGCCCGCTCCTTATCGAGCAATAATATTAGTATCGGACTTTTGTTTTTCGGAATTATTTTAGGCGCCAATGCCCTCTTGAGTTTGCCCTTTTCTTATTATCACACCTTCGTAATCGAAGAACGTTATGGCTTCAATAAAACTACCCTGAAAACTTTCCTGCTTGACAAGATAAAAGGGGCGCTATTGGGGATCGTCGTGGGAGGAGGACTTTATGCGCTTATCGTATGGCTCTACCATTTGATGGGACCCAACTTTTGGCTATATGCCTGGGCGGTACTTTCCCTTTTCTCCATAGCCGTAAATATGCTCTATGCTCGAATCATCGTACCACTATTCAACAAACAAAATCCACTACCTGCTGGGAGCCTGCGAGAAAAAATCGAAGCCTATGCATCGAAAGTGGGATTCGATCTTAAAAACATATTCGTCATAGATGGTTCCAAACGAAGTACAAAAGCGAATGCCTATTTCTCGGGCTTTGGAAGAGAGAAAAGGGTCACGCTTTACGATACTCTTATCAATGATTTGGAAGAAGATGAAATTGTGGCGGTCCTGGCACATGAAGTAGGCCACTACAAAAAGCATCACATTCTCTACAACCTCGCTATTGGTATCGCTTCCAGTGGGATTCTTCTTTGGCTATTTTCACTTTTTGTAGGCAAACCCATTTTTTCTGAAGCCCTAGGGGTTGCACAGCCTTCCTTTCACATAGGCATCATCGCTTTCGGACTCCTTTATACCCCTATTTCAGAAGTATTGGGATTGGCAATGAATTATCTTTCAAGAGTGTTTGAATACCAAGCTGATGCCTACGCAAAAGCCACTTATAGCGGGGAACCTTTGGTTTCGGCCTTAAAAAAATTATCGAAAAATAGCCTCAGCAACCTAACCCCACATCCCCTTTTTGTGAAGGTCCATTACTCCCATCCCACCCTGCTTCAGCGATTTGATGCTTTGAAAAAACAGAACTGGTCTTAAAAATACCGCCTAAACACATAGTTTTCAGAAAATTATCAAGAATCCAAAGTTTGTATCTTTGGTAGTAAGGAACTTTGTCACGTATTAAACTTTATTGTAATTTTAGAGTATGACTCAAGCCCTGATAGAAGAGGAAAACAAAGAGATTGCGAAACAGTACAAGGAGTTACTCAAGATTAGTTATCGCACCCTATCTACCGAAGACAAAAAGCTGATTCGTTCTGCCTTCGATGTGGCTGTGGATGCCCATAAAGAACAGCGAAGGAAAAGCGGTGAAGCCTATATCTTCCACCCTATTGCCGTTGCCAAGATAGTGGCCTCGGAAATTGGGCTGGATGCTACTTCCATTGCTGCCGCCTTACTACATGATGTTGTAGAGGATACTCCCTATACGCTAAACGATATAGAGCAAATGTTCGGGGAAACCGTAGCGCGCATCGTGGATGGGCTTACTAAAATTTCTGCCTTGGAATATCAAAGCGATGTTTCCCTGCAAGCGGAAAATTTTCGAAAGATGTTATTGACCTTGAATGAAGACATTCGGGTAATCATCATTAAGATTGCGGACCGACTTCATAATATGCTCACCATGGAGTCGATGCCCCCTC
>CAZOSF010000117.1:0-4705 GCA_964582415.1 uncultured Alteromonas sp. | reverse complement strand
CTTAAATTTATTTTTGCTGTGCCTCGACCTGCGGCAGTATTGGATAGGCATTCATTTACCATCATGGGAAGGCCCAATATCTTGCACACTTCATTGCCGTCCGGACATTCAATGACCATATTTATGATCATTACCATCATACTGTTTGGATTTATGCCCAAAAAAATGGCAACCAAGATCGT
Organism: uncultured Alteromonas sp.; assembly: GCA_964582415.1. Taxonomy (GTDB): domain Bacteria; phylum Bacteroidota; class Bacteroidia; order Flavobacteriales; family Flavobacteriaceae; genus CAZOSF01. Next base: position 4,523 of record CAZOSF010000117.1, on the reverse strand, counting down.
TTGGACCATTTCACTTGTCACACTAGGATTAATGGTAGCCTTTTCCCGGGTAGCTATTGGGGCACATTACCCTTTTGATGTTATTGTAGGCTGTGTATTGGGATTCATTATGGCCATTATTGGCATAAGAATCTATAGAAACAAGAACTGGTTGTATTGGATCAAGGATCGAAGATTCTATCCGATTATTATGGTACTTTTGTTAGTTTGGACGTATATGGTCACATTGAAACTTATAAAGCATAATATGGTTATATTTTATCTTTCGTTATTGGCATTGATCGTTACGCTCGCTGTAATTATAAATATGTATGTCAAAAAAAGTAAAGCTTAGCTCTTTTGTTTTATTGGCTAGTATTATCAATCTAGTTCTTTATCAATATCCCTTTTTTAAGTTTGTCTTGGCCACTAGCAATACAAAAAGTGCAAGTGGCATCTCACTGCTTCTTAGTCTTATTATTGCCGCCATTGTTTTAAATGCATTTGTGTTCTATATCGGCATATATCTATTACGCGGTGTCGGAAAATGGCTAATCGCCATCTTGTTCAATATAAGCGCCATTGCGGTATATTTTATCAATACGTATGGTGTAATTCTAGACAGGACGATGATCGGTAACGTCTTCAATACCAATTATGAAGAGGCCAGTAGTTTCTTCTCCATAGGTTTGATTTTATATGTCCTTTTATTGGGTCTACTCCCATGCTTTTTACTTTTCAGGTTTGAAATTACCCGTCCAAATTTTAAGCGATTTTTGGGGCATACCCTACTCACATTATTGTTTCTAGGTATTTTGGTTTTTGCCAATTCAACAAACTGGTTATGGATTGATAAAAACTCAAAGACCTTAGGTGGATTAGTAATGCCTTGGTCGTATGTTGTAAATACCAGTAGGTACTATAGTTATATCAATAAAAAGAATAAAAAACAGATTCTTTTACCTGATGCAACCATAAAAAATGAAGAAAAATCCGTTTTTGTTTTGGTTATTGGCGAATCCACAAGAAGTGCCAATTTTTCTCTTTATGGATACGAGAAAAACACCAATCCGTTGCTATCGCAAATAGAAGGGCTAAAACACTTTGAGGCCGAATCATGTGCTACCTATACCACCGCTGGATTAAAGTGCATTTTAGAGCATGAGGAAACGGGAAAACTTTACGAAATACTCCCCAATTATTTATTTAGAAATGATGTAGAAGTTATATGGAAGACTACCAACTGGGGGGAACCAAAAGTTACCATTGAGAATTTTCAAAATAAAGAAACCCTAAGAAAAAACTGTGAAGGGCCTGATTGCGAGTATGATATGATATTGCTTAAAGGCTTGAAGGACGAGATACTATCAAGTACTAAAAATAAAATTTTGGTAGTACTGCATACGAGTACAAGCCATGGTCCTACCTATTACAAAAAGTACCCAAAGCAATTTGAAAGATTTATACCAGTCTGTGAAAGCGTCGAGTTAGCACAATGTACACAAGAAGCATTGATAAACACCTATGACAATACTATTTTGTACACAGACTACATTCTTGCCTCTCTAATCGAAAATTTAAAGGAGTTATCAGCGTACCATTCCTCTATGATATTTATATCCGATCATGGTGAATCTTTGGGGGAAAAAGGCCTCTACATGCACGGAATACCTGCAAGTTTAGCCCCAAAAGAGCAATTGGAGATTCCTTTTATTGTCTGGACGTCTGAAGGTTCTAGAACGGTCAAAGACCATCAGGAGCACTCACAGCACAATATCTTTCATAGCGTTTTGGATTTTTTGTCTATCGACAGTCCGATTTACGATGAAACCATGAGCATTTATGAAGACTAGTTTTAAATGAATTACATGTATTGCCGAAGAAAAACCACGAGACATTTTAGTGAAGCCCCTTCAAGAAAGCAATCACATTCTTTTCAATACGCTCCTGAATATTACTTACATCTGCTTTTACAAAGGTTTCCCCAGTAATATTCTCATAAAGTTCGATATATCGTTCCGAAACCGTTTCGATATACTCATCACTCATATAAGGCACCTTTTGGCCTTCCAATCCTTGGAAACCATTGGCAATAAGCCACTGACGAACAAACTCCTTTGATAGTTGTTTCTGAGCTTCCCCATTAGCTTGACGTTCTTCATACCCATCGGCATAAAAATACCGAGAAGAATCTGGGGTATGGATTTCATCGATAAGCACAATCTTGCCCTCTTTTGTTTTTCCGAATTCGTATTTGGTATCTACCAAAATCAATCCGCGCTTGGCGGCAATCTCTGTACCTCTATTAAATAATTTATGAGTATAGTCTTCCAAAACGGCATAATCTGCAGGAGAAACGATGCCTCTTCTCAACAAATCCTCTTTGGAGATGTCCTCGTCATGATTGCCCTTTTCGGCCTTGGTGGCCGGTGTAATTATGGGTTGGGGAAATTTATCATTTTCCTTCATTCCTTCCGGCATGGAAACGCCACAAAGCGTACGTTTACCTGCCTTATATTCCCTGGCAGCGTGTCCGCTAAGATACCCACGAATCACCATTTCCACTTTAAAAGGTTCACAGGCCACGCCCACAGCAACATTAGGATCTGGAGTCGCCATCAACCAATTGGGTACCAAATCTTCCGTATCCTTCATCATTTTTGTGGCAATCTGATTCAAAATTTGTCCTTTATAGGGAATTCCTTTTGGCATTACCACATCGAAAGCGCTCAGGCGATCGGTCGCTATCATTACCAAAATATCGTTTTCCAAAGCATATACCTCCCTTACTTTCCCTTTATAGACTGATTTCTGGCCTGGGAATTGGAAATTGGTATCGATGATTGTATTACTCATTAGTTTCTGTTTTCAATCGCATTATACGCTTCGATGACTTTCTTCACCAATCGGTGACGAATTACATCCTTATCATCTAAATAAATAGTCCCTACCCCTTCAACATCCTTCAAGATAAGGAGGGCTTCTTTTAAGCCAGAGGTGACACGCCTTGGTAAATCGATCTGTCCTGGATCGCCCGTAATCATGAATTTAGCGTTCTTCCCCATACGGGTAAGGAACATCTTCATTTGGGCGTGGGTGGTATTTTGGGCCTCATCTAAAATAACAAAGGCATTGTCCAAGGTTCTCCCTCTCATAAACGCCATTGGAGCAATTTGTATCACACCCTTTTCGATATAGGATTCCAATTTTTCATGGGGAATCATATCTCTTAGAGCATCATATAAAGGCTGCATGTAGGGATCTAGTTTTTCCTTTAAATCGCCTGGAAGAAAACCGAGGTTCTCACCGGCTTCTACTGCAGGACGCGTTAAAATGATCCGACGCACCTGTTTTTCCTTTAAGGCTTTCACGGCTAAGGCCACGCCTGTGTAGGTTTTACCTGTTCCTGCTGGCCCTACGGCAAATACCATATCATTCTTTTGCATCAAATCGACCAACTTACGCTGATTTGCCGTTTGGGCTTTGATCAAACGTCCGTTCACACCATGAACCAATACTTGTCCGCTGCTATCGGAGGTTTCATAATCCTCTTTGCTGTCGCTGGACAAAACCCGTTCGATGGAGTTTTCGTCGATTTTGTTGTACTTAGCAAAATGCTCAAGAATCATCGTGAGCCTTTCGTCAAATTCTTCAAGGATTTCCTCGTCACCATAGGCAGTAATCTTATTCCCCCGAGCCACAATCTTGAGCTTTGGGAAATAGGTCTTTATCAATTCGATGTTTACATTTTGGTTTCCGAAGAAATCTCTGGGGCTGATCTCGGTGAGTTCGACTATGAGTTCGTTCAAAAGCAGTCGTGTTTTAAAGGATGAAAATACTTATGTAAATATAATTTTTCTAGTGACAAAAGTACCGTATTTTTGTACGAGTTGTTTTAACAAAATATCAACAATTATAACCAATGCCCATAGTCACCCTTACTACCGATTTTGGCGAAAAAGATCATTTTGTGGGTGCAGTGAAAGGCGCTATCTATAGCGAGTTGGAAACGGCCCGAATCGTTGATATTTCCCATTCGGTTTCTCCCTTTCATATTACCGAGGCGGCCTATATTATTAAAAATTCCTACGATAGTTTTCCGAAAGGCAGCATCCATATTATTGGAATTGATGGTGAGCTAACTCCTGAAAACAAGCATATCGCGGTAGAATTGGATGGTCATTATTTTATTTGCGCCAACAACGGAATCATCTCTTTGTTAGCTTCTGAAATACGCCCTACCAAGATTGTGGAAATCAATATTCATGACCGCCTACACAGCAACTTTCCGGTGTTGGATGTTTTTGTGAAGGTGGCTTGTCATATTGCCCGTGGAGGAACTTTGGAAGTCATTGGGAAGATTGTCACCGAATTAAAAGAATTGAAGGACATCAAACCTGTTATCAATTCTGAAAGCAATCAGATTATCGGGAATGTCATCTATATAGACAATTACGGAAACGTCATCAGCAATATCACCAAATCCCTTTTCGATAAAATTGGCAAGGGACGCCCCTTCCGTATTTCAGCACGAACCGCCAATT
>CAZOSF010000116.1:0-4863 GCA_964582415.1 uncultured Alteromonas sp. | reverse complement strand
GGCAATGGCTTCATCCAAGGCATTCGTATGAAGGGATTGTGTGCCACCAAAAGCAGCGGCTGCCGCTTCTATACAGGTTCTTGCTACGTTATTGAAGGGGTCCTGCTCGGTTAAGCTCCATCCACTGGTTTGACTATGGGTTCTTAGCGCCAAGGATTTTTCATCCTTGGGATTAAATCGCTTAACGATTTTGGCCCAAAGCATACGGGCGGCGCGCATTTTGGCGATTTCCATAAAGTGGTTCATCCCAATGGCCCAAAAGAAAGAAAGGCGAGGGGCAAAACTATCAATGTCCATGCCTGCGTCAATACCCGTACGAAGGTATTCCAATCCATCCGCCAAGGTATAGGCCAATTCGATATCACTAGTAGCACCTGCTTCTTGCATATGGTACCCCGAAATGGAAATCGAATTGAACTTTGGCATATTCTTGCTAGTGTACTTGAAAATATCACTGATGATTTTCATGGAAGGAGCAGGGGGATAGATATAAGTATTCCGTACCATAAACTCCTTCAGAATATCATTCTGAATGGTTCCCGAAAGGGCTTGGGGTACCACCCCTTGTTCTTCAGCGGCCACAATATAAAAGGCCATGATAGGAAGGACTGCACCATTCATGGTCATGGAAACACTCATTTTGTCCAATGGAATTTGGTCGAACAAAATTTTCATATCTTCCACACTATCGATAGCCACGCCCGCTTTTCCAACATCTCCCACAACGCGCTCATGGTCACTGTCATAGCCTCGGTGTGTAGCTAAATCGAAAGCAACCGACAATCCTTTTTGTCCAGCGGCGAGATTGCGACGATAAAAAGCATTACTGTCTTCAGCCGTGGAAAACCCAGCATATTGCCGAATGGTCCAGGGTCTTTGCACGTACATGGTTGGGTAAGGTCCCCTTAGATTTGGGGAAAATCCCGCAACAAAATCCAAATGCTCCAATCCCTTCAGGTCTTCTTTCGAATACCTCGAAGAAATTTCGATTCCTTCGGCTGAGGAATGGTTGGTTCGCGATCCTTCCGATTTTGAAGGCAACTCCGATAATTCTAAGTGGTTTACCTGAATGCGTTCCATGGTGCTAGATTTTTGGTTGAAGATCCATATCGGCGAGGTATTGATAGTAGGCATCGAGTGCCATGTACATCGCGAGGTAAGGATCTTGGGTAATTTTTAAAACGTTGATGCGCATTAATTCTGCAACAATTTCAGGGGAAAGAAAATTCACTTTTCTCATACTGGCGAATTGCGTACGTAGATCATCGTCCTGAATACTGCCGAGCAGACATGCCACATATTCATGATCGTAATTCAACGCAAGCCTCCCTTCTTTTTCAATAAAAAGACCCGGGATTTCCTTGAGCTTTTGAAGTATAGCTATGGAATGGTTGGAAACGATTTCTTGATAACGTGCCCCTCCAGAAAACCCAAAGTACACGTATTGGGAATAGGCTTCAAGATAATAGGAAGTACTCCCTTCACGAAAATCGGTGTGCTGATTGTAAAATGCCCCAATGTCGTTCTGAAAACTATAAAGGGCTTCATGCATCAACTGTTTATCTAGCCCGGGGCAGTCAACATTTTGAGGTAATTCTTGGTATTTATAGTCCAAGGGTTTTTCGCAGCCAACAAGGACTATCGCTACAATCAGTGATAAGATGATTTTACTTTTCATTTTCCAAACGTTCTTTTTCAATTTTTTCAGACAATCTCTTCTCTAGGATAGGCTCAATAATTGTTTTTCTTGGGTTTTTCTTCAGGAAGGGGTAAAGTTCCAATTCTCCATTCATTCGGTCACTTGGATTGGGGTATTTGTTCGTACCCACCAAAACCAATGTTCCAGCATCGAAAAGTGCTTGTTCCTTTTGTGCACTCTCGGCAATTTTCCTTTGAAGGGTTCCATTCTTTAACAATTTTAGGAAACCGCCCCCTCGTTCGATTTCTTTAAACACCTCCAATGCTTTTTCAGCCAATTCCTTGGTGAGGCGTTCGATATAATATGTACCATCTACAGGATTCGACACCCAATCGAAATAGCCTTCCGATTTTAAAATAAGCAGCTGGTTTCTACTGATACGTTCTCCGAATTCATTGCTTTTATGATAAACGGAATCATAGGCCCTATTGCAAATGGCATCGGCACCTCCAAGAATGGCACTCATACATTCCGTTGTTGTGCGAAGCATGTTTACATTGTAGTCGTAGAGCGTTTTATTTCTCTTGCTAGGAATCGCTAAGATGTGACAATTGAGTTTAATGCCTGTGCCTTCCGACAAGGTTGCAAGCAACCAACGCAATGCCCGTATTTTGGCAATTTCAAAAAAGTAATTGCTTCCAATGGCCACAGTAAAAGTGAGGGTAGGAATTTGCTTTTTGAAACTATCCTGAAAATGATTTAAGTACTCTAATGTATGTGCCAATCCATAGGCAAGTTGCTGCACTATGGTGGCTCCTGCATTTTGGTACAAACTTGTATCGATTCCCAATAGGGGCAAATGGGGATGGTTATGAACCAGTGTGTCCAATTTTTCATGATCCTTTTCCAAGGATTCAAACCAATTCCCACGACTGGCAAGGTGATGGATCAGGTCGATTCGAAAATAGGCCTGACACTTTTTGGAATCCAGAAAACGAATGGACTTCTCAAGAAATTTTACATCCAAAAATTCAAAATCAAAATAAAGGGAACATGTTTCCAATGGCATCCCTTCAAAAAGTGATTCCAGATCAAAAGTTTGAGCAGCCCTTAGAAAAAGGGCAGTAGCACCTTTTGAAAGGGCATTCATCGCTAACTTATGCGCTATTTCAACGTCGTCAACATACAATTGTTGTACAATATCCCAATGCTCTGGGGTTCCCGGTAATTCAGGGAACGCCTCTTTAAAATCCTCCCGATGATAGAAAGGTTTCACATGGATTCCCTCGAGGCTCTGCCAAACTAAGGCGTCATTATAATCGGCGCCTTTGAGTCCCATTTGGATCTTTTGCTTCCATTCTTTGGAAGTAACAGGGTCGAATTCAGAAAATAACAATTCGCTCATGGTTTATTTTTTTGGAAGACTGTCTGCATTTTCTATGATGTAGATGTCTTCTCCTTCTTTTTTTAGGTAGTACTTTTCGCGGGCATATTTCTCCATCTCATTACTATCCTTCATCTGTTCAATAAAGGCTTTATCCTTGCTAATATCCTCTTTGTAAATTTCTTTGGTGCGCTCCAAAGATTCGATATCTTGGTTCAGTTCGTGGTGGATAAAATAGGAATTGGTATCGAAGAAAATCATCCAAATAATAAAAAACAGCAAAATGAGCATGTATTTATTGCTCGCGATGCGGACCCACTTTTTCTGTTTGAACTCGGAAAATTTCACAGGATAAATTTACGATATTCTTTGATGAATTATATTCTGAATCAGTTTTACCGCAACGGTATTGTAACGATTCGTTGGAATGATGATATCGGCAAATTCTTTGGTGGGCTCGATGAATTGTTGATGCATAGGTTTTAAGGTACTCTGATACCTATTGAGCACCTCATTGATATCCCTACCACGTTCTATGGTGTCCCGCTTCAATCTTCGAATGAGCCGTTCATCGCTATCGGCGTGTACGAAAACTTTAATATCGAAAAGTTCCCTGATTTCAGGATGAGACAGAATTAAGATGCCTTCAACAATAATCACTTTTGTAGGACTTATGGATATTGTTTCTTTCGTCCGATTGTGTTCGACAAAAGAATAGACAGGTTGTTGGATGGTTTCTCCGCGTTTTAAGGCTTTTAAATGCGCTTCTAGAAGGGGGAAATCAATGGCCTTGGGATGATCGAAATTCAGTTTTACACGTTCGTCATACGTAAGGTGGCTGGTATCCTTGTAATAGGAATCTTGGTAAATCACACTAACTTCTTCCTTGGGTAGTTCCGAAACAATTTGGTCTACAACGGTAGTCTTTCCACTGCCCGTACCGCCCGCAATGCCAATGATGAGCATAGGTGTTCTGTTTTTACAAAGTTAGTGATTTCATTGTCCTTTTTATTGCTTCCGAATAATTATGATTCTTGTCATAGGAATTTTTATCTGCTACAAACCTTATCTGAATTATGACATTTATCATTTAATACCCCACCATCTCAGTATAGATTTGTCCCGTAAATCAATCAACAACCCATAACCATGAAATATCTAATAGGACTTCTGCTGCTCTTCAGCACTCCCTCAATAACAAAGGCACAGCCTGCTGCCGATGAGGGAAGACCCATTACACAATCCTATACCCTTAACGAAACTACCTCCAAATATGTTATTGAAGGTACTTCTACTTTGCACGACTGGGAAATGATTTCCCAACAATGCAAAGGATCCATTACCTATACTTTGGATGGTGCCAACTTGAGTATTCAAAGCATTAAGGTGACGGTAGGGGTAAAAACCTTGAAAAGTGGTAAAAAAACCATGGATAACAAATGTTATGATGCCCTTAAGGCAGATTCATTTCCAAATATTGGTTATGAGTTCAAGAGCGCTTCAGATTTGAAATCTACTGGAAATGGTAACTATACCGCAGTATTTAACGGAAACCTAACGATTGCTGGGAACACAAAAACCGTTCCCATCGATGTAACAATTAATGCAACAACTGGAAGTATAACTATTAAAGGGCGTAAAGCCATAAAAATGACAGATTTTGGAGTAGAGCCTCCAACGGCGTTACTGGGTACTATTAAAACCGGTGACGATATTACTATTGACTTTAATCTAAACTACAACTAATCATGAAAAAACTTGTTAACAACCTGGCCTTAGTGATCATGCTTGCGATAACCGCTATAAGTTTTGGTCAAAACAAAAGAAGTTTAAACAATTT
>CAZOSF010000115.1:0-4867 GCA_964582415.1 uncultured Alteromonas sp. | reverse complement strand
GGCTCGTGATGCCGTTTTCCTTTGTTTTGTCATGCTGAACCTTGTCCTGAACTCGATTCAGGATTGATTCAGCATCTAGACGCTGTATGGTCAAGATCCTGACTTTCGTCAGGATGACAAAAAGGGAATGAGGCAAGATCCTGACTTCCGTCAGGATGACAAAAGAAGGGGTAGGACAACCGAAAACAGAAAATAGACAACCGAAAACAGAAAAGGGGCCGAAGCCCCTTTGTCATTCCGGTAGTAACGGTAAATTATTAATACTCTTAAAAATCACTTCGGGATCGAGGTTGAGATAGGCGCCCAGTTCACAACAGGTAATGTGCTGTTTGGGGTGTTTGCCTAAGGATTCCTTGAGTTCACTCAGAAGGTTACGGCAGTATTTGATGCCTTTGCCGGTGAGCACGGCGACATCGTCTGGATAAATGATAATACGCTCTTTTTTTAGCATGGTGTTTCGCTGTTTTGTTATACATCATGTTTCAAGCGTACCGGCACGGGGCGCGGTACTATAGCGTAGGTTTTATACGGAGCAGACTGGGGGTCTTATTGTTATGCATGCATAATATAACAACTAATTTATAAAAATATTTTTACCGACAATAGCCTCTAGAATTTTCTTACAATTATTCACTTATTGGTTACAAGCAGCGCTATTTGGTGTTTTGTGGTTATCTTCATGCCTATGACTGAGGCTTATTTTTCATCGGGGACGGATTCCGTTAGCTTGCAGGAGCGGGTGACGGAACTACTGCGTCTTTTAGGTGGTTCAGAGTATATGGGGAAGGTGTTGGACCTGCAATGCATGTGGTTTGCCTTTACCGATCCCGTTCTTTATCAAGCCTTGATGGAAACCGTGCAACTGCCTCATGTTCAGTCCTTGCGGGTGATTGCCGATTACGGGAATTTTTCTTCACGCGATAGTCGGTTGGTGCGGGCTTTGTCTGAAGCGTCCTCACCCAAAGTGGCTGTACGTTTTAAAACAGATTTCCCCTATATCTGGAAGTATTCCGCTAAGGATTTTGAATGGAACTACAAGGAAAGCAGTGGGCTGCTCCATCATAAATCGCTCTGTGTGCTGGTAAATGGTGTTCCCGAATGGTTACATACGGGTAGTTATAATTGGACCCGAAAATCGAATAGGAGTTATGAAAACTCCCTGCTCATGAAACGGGATGAGAAAAACGCTGAAGTTTTGGATGCATTTTATAGGGAATTCGAAGCCTTGTGGCAGGTGGATGGGTTGTCTTTATCGGTTTCCGAAGCCATCGAGCATCGTTCTATGGTTGCGAAACTATGGCAAAAAGACCCAGGCCTACCGGCCCTTTCCTTGATCGATTTCGATTTGGAGTATTTTCAGGATCTCCCACGCAAAGAGGCAACTGGACATTTTCTGGTGGCTTTTTGTGGGGCGCATCCCCGAACGCATGAAACCTTGGAGGGCTATGACAACCTGAACCGACGCCGAAAATTTGAAATGAAAAAACCCAATGGGTCGTGGGCATGGGTACCCTGTACGCCAACCAATCTAAGCATCGATTTTTTAAATCGCTGTGAAGAGGGGCAAGAGGTGTTGGTGGCTATGTATGCCTTGTCTACGCGTGTGGCCGAGTTCAATGGGATTGTACAGGCGGCTCGGCGAGGGGTGCGCTTTCAAATTATTTTGAATCGGCAAAATGGCATACCCTCACAAGAGCGTTTCCGAAAGTATGCACAGGAGGAGAAGTTGTCTTTGGAAGTGAAGCTCAGCAACAAAATGATGCACAGCAAATACCTTGTGAACGAAGCGGCCGGATTGTTGCTTACGGGCACTGCCAATATGACTACCGATGCCAAGTGGCGGCATGTGGAACACCGTCTTTTGATTCGAGAGGAAACCCACTTGAACGCGGCGTTTGCAGCCGATTTCCGAAGGATGTGGGAACGTTTGGAATTCTAGAAAATAAAACGGGCCGGAAGAACTGTTGCCAGACACCGACCCTTTTATCCTTAGAAAGTAATGCTTGGATTACTTTACTTCTTCGAATATAGGTAAAACCTTCTTATTTAGAAAGTTATGAATGTTAAAATTTCATTTTAATCACCATAGCCCCCATATTCCACTTTAATATCCACGATGATACTGATCCCTGTTTCATCGATGGAAAATTCAATATATATCTCTATCGAAATATCCAGGGCTTCGCCTACGGCATCGAAGGCATCCTGTGCCATATCCATCAAATATTCTTCGGCATAGGCATAGATCCCTGCGATGATGAGTCCTTGAATCCAGTTTGCGGTGTTCTTTTCCTTTACAATGGCTGAAACTTCGTCCCCCACGCGAATAAAGATTTCGGAAGTATCGGTTCGGTTCAGGCTAGCGATTACGCGCACCTTTTCCCTGTTGCGATTCCAGGTAAACACCTGTATGGGTTCGGCTACGTTCAGTTTACTTTGAATTTCGTCGAACCACTGGTGACTTACCTTATCCCGTACCCGGGTGGTTCTTCGGTCCCCACGGGTGCGTTTTCGATCCTTGAATACTTTCGGGTTGAAATTAAGCTTGGCCGTGCGGATATTTCCGCGTTTATCGGCCACGGAAAGAATGTGATAAGCGGTGTTGTTAGCCACGTCTACATAGGCTTTGGCCGTAGACATATTACCGGTTTTGTGATTAAAAAGGTAGATTTCATCCAAGAGGATGGGTACCTTAAAGGGCATGTCTCTTTTCATAATCTCTTGGTTTATGGTAGTCTATGAAGATATTAAATTATCTGCAATTATTTCAGAAAGTATTGATAATTAACAGGTTACTACGTGGATATACGTAGGTTTCTCCTTAGGCATCCGGTTGGGGTGCAAGTAAACCGAACACCTATACCATCCATTTTGGGACTCTTTATTGTTCTGCTGCTGTAGCGTAGGGGGTTGTTATGCCTTTCATACGGGGTTGGTACGGGGGAGATACGGGGGAGATACGGAGCAGATACGGGGGAGATACGGAGGAGATACGGGGTTAATACGGCTTTACTACCCAGCAAAGACTTTTTAAAAAGGAGCCAAAAGTGGTCAAAAGTGGTCAAAAAGAGCCAAAAAGGGTCAAAAACGACTTTTTTTAGCCCATTTTGGTCAATAGGTCCCGAAAGCACCCTGGACGCCCTGTGTGATTTGGAAGTGTGGATTTTGTGGTTTTATGTTTGGCCTATCGGATTCCGGAACAGGGGTCTTGAAAGGGAGTAAAAAAGTGAATTCCCAGGAGCGACCCACCGATGTACTGAATGTTTAACTTTTAAATTTTTAAGATTATGGCTAAGCAAAAGAGTTATTTAAAATTAAGAGGTACGCTGGATGAATTGACCTTTTATGAAAGCAATGGAAAACATTATGTTAGAAGAAAGGGTGGGATTGAAAAAGATCGCATTCTAAAAGATAAGGCCTTTAAACGTACTCGAGAGAACATGAATGAGTTTAAAGGGGCCTCGAAGGTGGCGACGGAGCTTCGATTTGCCCTCAGTGAATTGATCTCCCAATTGGGAGGGACCACTGTTATGGGCCGTCTTTTGGGGATTATGCGAAAGATCATTGGCGCCGGTCCGGGAATACGTGGAAAGCGACCGTTATTGATTTTCCCAAAAAAGCAGCTATTGGATGGCTTTGAGTTTAACGAGAAGAATTCTTTCCGATCGGTGTTTCAGGTAAATTATGACGTACCTACGGTGGATGAAAACCGAAGTGTGACCACTTGGACGGTACCACCGTTTAATTGGGAGCATCAGCTTACCCTACCCACGGGAGCGTCCCATTATCAGTTTGTACTAGCAACCGTAGTGCTGACCGATTTTCAATTCAGTGAGGAGAAAGAAGAGTACCTGTCGGTAGATCCTGAGTTAATGCTAAAGCGTGCAGTGGCGCAAAGTGATCTGTTTGAGGCAGAAGCACCCTTCACGGAAGCCATTACGTTAACCACAGATTTGGAATTGGCGGAGGCTATGCCCGAGACTGCTGTAACGGTTACGGTGGCTGGATTGCTCTTTTTCCAGGAAGTGGATGGGCAGCTCTATTCATTGAATTCGGAACAGTCGTTACGGGTTTTGAAAGTTGCTTAGAGGAAAGGGGGCGGTTTCCCGCCCCTTTTTCAATTATCAATGAGTAATTAGAAATTAACAATTGTATTGATTTGTCATCCTGATACCGGCTTTCGCCGGCATGAAAAGAATCCTTCTGGATTTCAATAAAGTTGATTTCTTCTTTAAGTTCTTTTGTCTTGAAACAAAAGAACCAAAAGTTCAAGAAGGAATTAAGATGGGCGGGCCTTTGGCCCGAGTGAAAAGTGAGCCGTGAGCCGTGAAGAGTAAAATTTAAAGGTTAATGTTTACCATTTATCAATATTTATAACCGCCACCGCATAACTGACAACAGATAACTGTTTTCAGCTTGCGCCACCACTATCACTGAAATTCCTTCATTTTTTCAGGCTTCGCCTGATAGGGTTTCAATCAATGATCAAATGTTGAAATTGAAGGAATCCCTTGGGTAAGCATAGGTAGGCATTTTCCGTTAAAAACCTTCCGAAGGAAGGCCTGTTCCCGAAGCCTTGGAGGGAATTTAGGAAAATGACTACGGTTCCAAAGAGCGAAAGCGATTTGGAAATGCCTACGCAAGGGTGCCCTTTTCTTTGGTTCGTTTCTTTTGGGCAAGCAAAAGAAATGAACGTAAAAGAAGGCAAAATAAAGAGAAAGAAAAAAAAGAACTAGATGCCGTATCAAGTACGACATGACAAGTAAAGGTTGTACATCACAAGCTCTATTTAAAAACACAATTAAAGCGTGAGTAAAAAAAGAATGGAAAGAAAAAATTGAACTAATAATTAGGTCTCGACTCCGCT
>CAZOSF010000114.1:0-4899 GCA_964582415.1 uncultured Alteromonas sp. | reverse complement strand
TATTACGAAATCACTTTGCCACAAAGTTGGAGCGCAAAAATGGATAGCAAAGCCAGTAGTATTGGAGGTGTCATTGGAATCTTCTTTATGGCACTTACCTTGGCGATTGTCTCTTTCTCCTGTACGGGTCCAATATTGGGATCTTTGCTTGGAGGTTCCCTTTCCAGTGATGGTGGGGCGATGCAGCTAACCGTGGGTATGGGAGGATTCGGATTGTCATTGGCACTACCTTTCGCATTATTCGCGCTTTTTCCAAATTGGTTGAATTCTCTTCCAAAGAGTGGAGGCTGGTTGAATACCGTGAAAGTAGTATTAGGATTCATCGAATTGGCATTGGCATTTAAATTCTTATCAAATGCCGACTTGGTGGAACATTGGGGCCTTTTGAAGCGTGAAATTTTCATAGGAATATGGATTTTATGTGCATTGGGGTTGGCATTGTATCTCTTCGGTTTCATCCGATTCCCACACGACGGACCAAAGAAAAAACCGCTTCCTAAAGGAAATATTATCGTCGGAAGTTTGAGCGTTGTCTTTTTCTTGTATTTACTTCCAGGATTGACCAACACCGAGAGTGCCAACTTGAAGCTGCTAAGCGGTTTCCCACCTCCATTGTTCTATAGCCTTTATGACAAAGGGACTTCTGCACCACTAGGTTTAGAGGCTTATAAAGATTTCGATGAAGGTCTAGCGGCTGCAAAGGCTTCTGGAAAACCTATCATGATCGATTTCACCGGCTGGGCGTGTGTGAATTGCCGCAAGATGGAAGAACAAGTCTGGAGTCAAACGGAAGTATTTGAAGTACTGAGTAAGGAATATGTGCTGATCTCCCTTTATGTGGATGACCGTAAGGAACTTGCCGAAGAGCAAAAATTTAATTACTTGAAACCAACGGGAGGCGTGAAGCAGATTAAAACTGTAGGGGATAAATGGGCAACGTTCCAGACAGTGAATTTTAAAAACAATTCACAACCGTATTACATATTGGTAGATTCCGATTTGAATTTATTGAACAAACCTGTGGGGTATACTCCGGATGGAGAAGAATACCTTGACTGGTTAAACACCGGTCTGGTTAATTTCAAGAAGTAAGGGGTAAGCAAGGTTTGAAACTGTACTAAATTATAAGCGCCGCATCACTGCGGCGCCAATAACAAACCTAACTTAGTAAATTTAGATGTAGTACCGAGCTAAATTTTTCATCCCCACAAAAAATCTCGCCAATACTTAATTCACTAATTCAATTCAAAGATACGGGGAAAACTATTTCTGTGATATACGTGCAAATACGTATTTTAAATGTTAAAATAATAAAGGCGACTCGTGAGAGTCGCCTTTTTTCAGATCTAAAAATCCAAAATTCACTAATTGTTTGTAGCTGTTTTCTATTACAGGACTACATTTTTTACTTCCTGAAACGAATATAGACCAAAATTATCGTTGGAGAAAACGTCTGAAGCGATGGGAATTTACGAAAACGTTGGAGTGTTAATAACTTTTAAATGGCTATTCAAAGCAGCTTAAAATCTCAATATCTCAATAATTAGGTAAATTTTTGGGAAGTTTTTAAATTAGAGGTTCATTCTCAAAAGGATAATGCAAAAACTAACCCTGAAAAAAATTGCCAAAGAACTGGATGTATCCATTTCCACGGTTTCTAAATCATTGAAAGACAGTCCGGAAATCGGGGAAGAAACCAAACAAAAGGTAAAGGCTTTCGCCAAACTTTATAATTATCGACCCAACAATATTGCCCTTAGTTTAAAGAATCAAAAAACAAAAACCATAGGAGTTATTGTTCCAGAAATCGTTCATCACTTCTTTACTACCGTAATTAAAGGAATAGAACGGGTAGCCAATGAGATGGGGTATACTGTTATTGTAGGCCTTTCGAACGAGTCTTTCCAAAAGGAGGTGACACTTATGGATCAATTGGCCAACGGGAGTATCGATGGCTTCATTTTATCGGTCTCGAAGGAAACCCTTCGTTTGACGGATTATCATCATTTATCGGAAACCATTTATCAAGGCATGCCCATTGTCATGTTCGATAGGACGGTCGATGCGGTGGAATGCGATAAGGTAGTCGTGGATGATCGAGAGGGTGCCAAACAGGCGGTACATTCCCTTTTGGCGAAGGGATGTAGCAATATAGGACTCATTACTACTGAAGACCACGTCAACGTAGGTTACCTGAGAACATTGGGGTATAGGGATGCTCATGAGGAAGCAGGTAAACCTGTGGTTTCAGAGAACATTTTACGAATTTCTGATTCCATAAGCGACGAGGAGGAAGCGCATTTGAACCATTTGATTGCCGATTTTTTGAGAGAAAACACCACATTGGATGGTTTGTTTGCCGTGAACGAAATCTTTGCCCTCACAGCGCTGAAGGCGCTTCAATTAAGTAATAGAATAGTCCCGGAGGAAGTTAAGTTGATTGGCTTCACAGATGGGGTCCTTTCGAAATATGCTTCACCAAGCCTAAGCACGGTGAGTCAGCATGGAGAGAAAATAGGGGAGCAGGCAGCAAAACTTTTAATCCGTCGGATTGAGGAGGTGGGAGAACCAACAAATTATACCACTACGACGATTCCGACAGAATTGATAGAAAGGGAAACTACAAATGCCTAGCGGATTTCTAAAAAGCATTATATTTGCTTCGGACTTCAGGATTACATTTTTTACTTCCTATTTAAAATGTGACGTGTCCGATCTCTTCCAGGGGATTTTACCTTCACCCTACATTTACACCTATGCATAAAAAAGGATTTATATTCGACCTTGATGGGGTCATTGTAGATACGGCAAAATATCACTATTTTGCATGGAGCCAACTGGCTGAAAAACTGGGGATTCCCTTTAGTGAAGAAGATAATGAACATCTCAAAGGTGTAAGCCGAGTTCGTTCCCTAGAGAAGATTCTTGATTGGGGAGGTAAGAAAATCGGCCCCGATGAATTTAATGCCCTCCTAGAGCAAAAGAATCAAGATTATCTGGGGTATGTGAATAAAATGACCAAGGAAGAAATTCTGCCCGATGTTCCGAGAGTATTGGAGTTTTTAAAAGAGAATCAACAGCCCATGGCCTTGGGGTCTGCCAGTAAAAATGCTAAGTCGATTTTGATAAAAGTAGGTTTGCTGGACGCCTTCCAAATGATAGTGGATGGCACCAGTGTAACCAAGGCAAAGCCAAATCCTGAGGTGTTCTTGAAGGCCGCTGAAGGATTACAGATACCTCCCGAGGGCTGTATTGTTTTTGAAGACTCCCTTGCCGGAATTCAGGCGGCTAATGTGGCAGGGATGACCAGTATTGGCATCGGTGATGCTTCCATACTCAGTGAAGCACATTACGTATTTAGAGATTTTACAGAGATATCAAATGAATTTTTACATAAACTAATTTCCGAATCATGAATCAGGATTATATCATTCCCAATGCATGGAGCATCATCGAAGAGGGGTTCGATCCCGAAATGGTGAAATCTTCAGAAAGCCTTTTTAGTATTGGAAACGGAGCCATGGGGCAACGTGCCAATTTCGAGGAAACCTATAGCGGTCACACTTTTCAAGGTAGTTATATCGGCGGGGTGTATTATCCCGACAAAACGCGAGTGGGCTGGTGGAAAAATGGCTATCCGGAATATTTTGCCAAGGTAATTAATGCTCCCAATTGGATAGGTATTGATGTCTTTGTGAATGGTGATCCATTAGATCTTCATACCTGCAAAGCAGTGGAAAATTTCCGTCGGGAGCTGAACATGAAGGAAGGTTGGTACCTGAGAAGCTTTGAGGCCACCCTTCAAAATGGAACTAAGGTGCGTGTTGAAAGTACCCGAATTTTGCATTTGGAGCACGATGAACTCGGATTGATTCAATACAACGTAACGCCGCTGAATATGGATGCTGAAATTGTTTTCCGCCCTTATTTGGATGGGGGAATTACCAACGAGGACTCCAACTGGGATGACAAGTTCTGGGATACCTTGAATGTTCTTGAGATGGATGAACAAGCCTTCATACATTCCAAAACAATGAAGACAGGTTTCGAGGTAGTCACGTATATGCAATCGCTTTTGAAATTAAATGGAGCGCAGGTTTCCACTTCTTATCAGGTGGAAAAGGAGTCAATGTCTATTGCTTTGGAATATAAGGTAGAAGCAAAAGCAAATCAAACGGCTACTTTGGAAAAATATGCTGGATATGTTGTAAGCCTGAACCATAAGTCGGAAGACCTAATTCCCGCGGCACAAAAAAACCTTAAAATAGGAGTTTCGGAAGGTTTTACTGCCTTAAAAGATTCCCAAGCCCAACAATGGGCTTCTGTTTGGGAAATGGCCGATATCACCATTGAAGGCGATGTGAAAGCACAGCAGGGGATCCGTTTCAACATTTTCCAATTGAACCAAACGTATTCTGGAAAGGATGCCCGTTTGAATATCGGTCCTAAAGGATTTACCGGTGAAAAGTATGGAGGAAGCACCTATTGGGATACCGAAGCGTATTGTATACCTTTTTATATGGCTACAAAAAATCAGGAGGTTGCTAGAAACTTATTAACCTATCGTTACAATCAATTGCAAAAGGCGATAGAAAATGCCCAAAAACTTGGTTTCACCGATGGCGCAGCTTTGTATCCCATGGTGACCATGAATGGGGAGGAATGTCATAACGAATGGGAAATTACCTTTGAAGAGATTCACCGTAACGGGGCCATCGCCTTTGCGATTTATAATTATGAAAGATATACCGCAGACACTACCTACATACCTGAAAAGGGATTGGAAGTGCTCATCGGGATTGCTCGGTTTTGGAAACAACGTGCCACTTTTAGTGAAGCAAAAGACCAATATGTCATTCTTGGTGTCACAGGACCCAATGAATACGAAAACAACGTGAA
>CAZOSF010000113.1:3772-4969 GCA_964582415.1 uncultured Alteromonas sp. | reverse complement strand
TTCTGAATTTGTTCGTAGGCCTCTTGGACTTTACGGAATTTTTCTTCGGCTCCTTTTCGATAGGCCTCGTCCATGTGCTGGAGTTTGTCGGGGTGGTATTTTTTCACCATATCGCGATAGGCACGTTTGATGTCGCTCACGGAAGCATTGCGATCGATTTCTAAAATCTTGTAGGCACTATCCGGGTTTTTGAAGAACATGGCTTTGATACTTTCAAAATCCCGCATCTGAATACCCATATAGCGGGCAATTTCCGAAATCTGTTGTACCTCGGGGGCTGATACATGTCCATCGGCATTGGCGATACTGAAAAGAAAATGCAAGACTTGGAGTCTTGATTCATACCGCATCCTGCTTGCCATAAGTTGAGAAATACGCTCGGCAGAAATCCCTCGCTTTTTTATCACCTCATTGAAGGTTCGAAAAGTGGCATTCGCCCGTTCCTTGCCATAGGCTTGTACAAAATACTGACGCACATAATCCATTTCGGATTGGTTCACCGTGCCATCCGCCTTTATAACCAATGAAGCTAATGATAGTAGGTTTAATTCGAAATCGGCCGGACTCACCTGAGAGCCTCCTCCTCCAAAAGTGCTACGCCTTTGGGAATAACTTTTCCCAGCATTCATATTGTCGATGATCACCCCCACGATAAACCCTAAAATGGCGCCGGGCCAACGGAAGAACATCATACCAAGGAGTGCGAGAAACCAACGAATCATGGAAGGAAGGGATTGCTTTTCTAAGTTGCTGTCAAAGATAGCCAAACTGAAAGAAGTGTTTAGATAGATTTAAGATTTATGATGTTATAATTGGTTATCTTTGTCCCTTAATTGTTACACTTTAATACACAAGATATATGTATCCACCCGAGTTGGTAAAACCCATGCGAGAAGATTTAACCCGAATTGGTTTTACAGAATTGTTTACGGCAGATGAAGTTGATGATGCCATTCATCATGAAGGAACCACCTTGGTGGTGGTCAATTCGGTTTGCGGTTGTGCCGCAGCTAATGCACGTCCAGGGGCTCGTTTGTCCTTACAGAATGCAAAAACTCCCGATCGTTTGGTTACGGTATTTGCAGGAGTTGATGTTGAAGCTGTAAATGCCGCAAGAGCTTTGATGGTTCCGTTTCCACCGAGTTCTCCTTCTATGGCCTTATTCAAGAATGGAGAATTGGTGCACATGTTGGAGCG
>CAZOSF010000113.1:0-3672 GCA_964582415.1 uncultured Alteromonas sp. | reverse complement strand
GTGGTTTGGATGAACGGCTTGATTTTGGTCATTCATTGGGTGCTTTTTAATTTTGTGCGCTTCACCATTTCTTCCCCATTGCCCAAAAATAAACCTGTTATCATTGTTTCCAACCATCAAAGCATGTGGGACATTCCACCCATGATTTGGTTCTTGCGCAACCTCCATCCAAAATTTATTTCGAAAATAGAATTGGGCACTGGCATACCTGCGGTTTCATATAATCTCCGAAAGGGAGGGTCGGTACTGATTGATCGTAAAGATCCCGCCCAGGCCACGAGAGAAATCCGAAGGGTAGCCGAGTATATTTCAGAATACAATCGAAGCGTGGTCATTTTTCCGGAAGGAACCAGAAGTAGAAACGGAATGCCCAAAAAGTTTCACAGAAAGGGACTGCTTACTCTTTTTAAGTATGCTCCAGATGCACTTGTTCTTCCAATTTCCATTAATAATTCCTGGAAATTACAGCGGTATGGCATGTTTCCCATCCCAATTTTAAATGTCTTGCATTTTTACACCCATCCTCCTATCGCAGTGAATGCTTTTCCCCCGGAAGTACTGATTGACAAGGTAGAAACTATTATAAAGTCGAAAGTTAAAGGTTGAAAGCTTGCCCACTTGTCACGCTATGCGTGGACGCCGAGTGAAACGAGGACGGATTGAAGGTTTGCCTTTGCGGAGTGAAACGGGAACGGGTTCGGGGTTTCAGTTTGTTAGTAGAAATTTCACAAGCTACTACATCTCAGGTTGAGCAGAGTCGAGACCTGGCTCATGAATGTATAAGAGTGTACTTTTTTAAACACATCAACAACTCAACGAATCAACACTTTAGAACAACCGCAATTGTGGATCCTTCAACTGTAAATATAACTCCCGATTTAACTTGGGAAGCTTACGTCCTTGCATAAATTGTTTCTTTCCCAGCTTAACGGTATCTGCGATTTGTTTTCCTACCACCCCATCTCCCTTGATACGTTTCCCCCAGCGACTATCATTCAATTTCCCATCATGACACTCGGCAATTTGTGAGAGCATTCGGTCTGCTTTATCTGGCAAGGTCTTTCGTGCCCAGTCTTCGAATAACGTGGCTATCTGACCATTGAGGCGAACCACCGTATAGGCCAATCCTTGTGCACCACGAGAGGCGACCTCTTTGATAATGGGCAATACCTCATGACTGTTTAAGGAGGGGATGATTGGGGCGATCATTACATTTACGGGGATGTTGTTGCTGGAAAGAACTTCAATGGCTTTAAGGCGGTTTTTTACACTCGAGGTTCTTGGTTCCAATAACCGGCGTGTATCTTCAGAAAGGGAAGTAACCGTCATATTCACCACGACCAATTGGTCTTTTGCAAGTTCGGTGAGAAGATCCAAATCTCGCAATACTAATGCATTTTTCGTAATGATTCCAACGGGATGCTTCCACTTTAAGAATACTTTCAAACATTCCCGGGTGATTTGTAAGCTTCTTTCTATGGGTTGATAACAATCGGTATTTCCTGAAAAAACGATGGTTTCTCCTTGCCAAGAGGTTTTTCGAAGATGTTGCTCCAGCAATCTCGGGGCGTGGTGTTTTACCAATATGGTTCGCTCAAAATCCAACCCTGCACTATAGCCCCAATACTCATGACTATTACGGGCGTAGCAGTACACACAGCCATGTTCACAGCCCTGATAGGGATTGGCCGAATAGCCCATGCCCACATCTGGACTGGTGACTTTATTGACGAGGGTTTTGGGATAGACATCGATGAATTTCGTTTTATTGGAAACGGCCTCTTCCCCTTCCATCTGGCAATAGTTGAGATAGGCATCCAAGGCCTCATGCCGATGGGCTTCAAATCGATTGGCAATTTGCTTTTGGGCACCACGACCTTTGATGGGATTCGACATAGTTGTTTGGAAGAAGGAATTTCTTCAAAACTATGCAACGTTTGGAATAAATCCAAAACTATTTGGAATAATTCCTATTTTCCTGGGAAATTCGCTTTGCGTTTTTCAAGAAAAGCTTGGGTTCCTTCGGCAAAGTCGGCTGTACCAAAGCATTTTCCAAAGGCGGTGATTTCAGCTTCAAATCCATTTTCACCTTCCTCGAACCCGGCATTCACTGCATCAATGGCAGCGGCAATGGCGACCGGTGAATTCTTTAATATTTTACCGACCAACTTTTCGGCTAGGGGAAGCAGCTCTTCTTGGGAAGTGACATAATTCACCAGACCATATTGTAGGGCTTGTTGGGCATCGATCATACCGGCCGTCATGATCATTTCCATAGCTCGGCCTTTACCAACCAGCTGTGGTAGGCGTTGGGTTCCTCCATAGCCAGGAATTACTCCTAAGGATACTTCCGGAAGTCCCATTTTCGCATTGTCGCTAGCAATTCGGAAATGTGCCGCCATGGCCAATTCCAGCCCGCCCCCCAAGGCAAATCCATTTACAGCAGCAATAACAGGAGTAGATAAATAGGCCACAAAATCGAATAATAAAGCTTGTCCTTGTGCTGCTAATTGTTCCCCCTGCGAAACCGAAAAATCGGCAAATTCACTAATATCTGCCCCCGCTACGAAGGCTTTTTCTCCGCTACCCGTAATTACGATTGCATTGGTTTTTGGATCTTCCTCCAATAGTTTGAAGGCTTCGTGCAATTCCTTGATGGTTGCGATATTTAGGGCATTTAATTTAGAAGGACGGTTGATGGTAATCAGCGCCCAACCTTCTTTCTGTTCGATTAGGATATTCTCGAAATTTTTAGGTTCCATACTGCAGCTTTGTTGAGAAACCTAAAGGTACAAATTTGTGCTATTTTTTTGGGATGGCGACGGTAAAAGTAGTGCCCTTACCTTCAACCGATTGCAGGCTGATGGTGCCGTGATAGGTCTCCACAATGTTCTTTACCATGGCTAACCCTAGTCCCATCCCACTCGATTTGGTGGTAAACTTGGGTTCGAACACCTTTGATTTGTTTTCCTCCGAAATACCCGCCCCATTATCGGCTACCGTAATATGGGTAAAGCTATTGTGAGAGAATACACGTATTTCTATTCTAGGCTCATCAGGTTGTTTTTTCTCGATAGCCTGGATGCTGTTCTTCACTAAATTGGTAATTACCCGAATCCATTGCGTGCGATCGAAAGTCGCAATGAGTTCTTTTTCATCGGTAAAGAAATAGATATAATCCTCATTAAAAATGTCCAAGGCTAGTTTGGTGATTTTGATTACATCCAAGGATTCATCTTGTTGGGCTGGCATTTTTGCGTACGTGGAAAAGGCAGAGGCAATCGAACTCAATGTATCGATCTGCTGAATAAGCGTATTGCTGTATTCATTCACCTTTTCGGTAACATCAGGGTCGTCTGGATCGAATTTCCTTTGGAAACTCTGTACCGACAATCTCATGGGAGTCAATGGATTTTTGATTTCATGAGCCACCTGTTTCGCCATTTCCCGCCAAGCCGCTTCGCGTTCGCTTGTCGCCAATTGGGCAGCGCTGATTTCCAATTCGTCAATCATACTATTATAGGCCTCCACCAAAGCACTGATTTCCTCCGAAACCCGTCCGTCCAGTTTGATTTTCTGATTCTTCTTGTTGAGGCGGGTTTCAATAATTTTATCACTCACGGTTTTCAGGGATCGGGTGATGTATTTGGAAAGCAAATAGGCCAGGATGAT
>CAZOSF010000112.1:0-4972 GCA_964582415.1 uncultured Alteromonas sp. | reverse complement strand
GTAATGGAATATCCCTTTCCGGAGAGCACCCTTATAATCCAGTCGGGCACTTGATTTTCATATAATTTTGAACTTTCGAAAAGCACCGCATTTTTACGAAGTACTTTGGACAGCCCTTTTCTACCATCCAGTTTTTTGTACTTATAACATAGCACCAATACCGTACTCGGTTGGGGATTTTCAGCATAGGAAGAGAGATTCTCTATGGTTCGGGACAATTCCTGGGCCTCTTTCACGATAACCACCTGCCTATCGGCCATCATGGGATAGCGTTTGGCATTCGATACGATATCCTCGATGGTAACATCGCGACCATAAAGGATAATTTGGTTGAATCCCTTTTCTTCCTCACTCAAAAGATTCTCCTCGATATAATCAGCAATACCATCTATATAATAAGGTTCCTCTCCCATCAGGAAATAAATGGGCGCAATTTTTCCTTGCTTGATATTGTTGATAATTTCCTTGACTTCGTTCAGGGCCATCGATACTTTCTGTTGAAAGGGAAATGATTATGAAATTGCAAAAGGAAGATGTTACTTTGTGGTATGGTGAAATTGAATTTTCCTCCCTATTCCTTTCGATTCAAAAATAAGGAAAACAAGCACTTTATCTTCGATCCTATTCGAAAAAAATTTGTAGTACTCACCCCTGAAGAATGGGTTCGGCAACATGTCATTCAATTTCTTATCCAAGAACATTCCATTTCAGTAGCACACATTAGTGTTGAAAAGCAACTCAAACTGAATCAAACCATCAAACGCTACGATGTTGTGGTCTTTAATAAAGATGCTAGTATTTATTTGATTGTAGAATGCAAGGCGCCACAAGTAACTATTTCACAAGATACCTTCGACCAAATCGCACGGTACAACCTAGTTGCGAATTCCCAATTTCTTATGGTAACCAACGGTTTACATCATTTTTATTGTGCCATGGATTATGAAAAGGAACAGTATCACTTTTTACCCCAACTTCCTGTCTAGTATTTTGAATTAATGGCTTTTTAGTACATTTAGACAAATCATCCCCATGTTTGTAGGACATTATGCTGCCGCTTTCGCACTAAAAACCAAGGAACCCAATGCCTCGTTGGGCATGCTTTTCTTGGCCACCCAATTCGTAGATATCCTTTATTTTCCCTTCACCTTGTTGGGATTGGAAAAGTTGGAATTTGTAGAGGGGTATACCGAAGTGAATAACTTTCAGATGGAGTTTCCTTTCACTCACGGACTGCTTGGCACCCTGATCTGGTCGTTTATGATCTATGCCTTGTATTACTATGGCGTTAAGCGCAAAATGAAAAGACGACAACAAATCGCTATTGTCATGGCTTTGGCCGTACTATCGCATTGGTTTATCGATTTGATTGCCCACTCGCCCGATTTACCATTAATTCATGGTGATCCGAAATTTGGTTTTGGATTGTGGTATTATAAGGATCTCAGCTTCTGGGTAGAAGGGTTACTCCTTTTGTCGGGATGGATTTACTATATGTACAATACTAAATCGTCAAACACAGGTTATCGCATCTTTGCTATCACATTTATTCTTTTCCTAATTTTTGTGAATTATCTGAATTATTACGTCCTTCCAGAAAATGAGGATCTCCTTAGTTTAACCGTTTCCGCTCTCTTTTCGTATTTTATATTAGCCTTCTTAGCCCATCTTATGGATCGCGGACGCATTTACTCACCAGCATAAAAAAAGCCCAGCGAACGCCGGGCTTTTTACTTACTAAACTATTGATTACTTGACTTCTTCGAAGTCTACGTCTTCAACGTCACTGCTTTCTTTACTTTCACCTGAAGCTTGACCTGGCTCTCCAGTTGGAGCACCTTGACCTTGTTGTTCGGCTTGGGCTTTATAAAGTTCTTCTGAAGCGGTTTTCCATGCTTCATTGATCTTATCGAGCGCAGGCTGGATGGTATCGACATCCCTGCTGTCATACGCTTTCTTCAAATCCTCCAAGGCAGCTTCGATAGGTTTTTTCTTATCGTCGCTCAATTTCTCACCGAATTCTTTCAATTGTTTTTCCGTTTGGAAAATCATGGCGTCAGCCTCATTGATTTTTTCAGCAGTTTCCTTGGCTTTCTTATCTGCTTCCGCATTGGCTTCAGCATCTCGTTTCATTTTTTCGATTTCTTCTTCGGTCAATCCAGAAGAAGCTTCGATTCGGATGTCTTGAGATTTACCAGTTGCCTTATCAGTTGCGCTAACTTTGATGATACCATTCGCATCGATATCGAAGGTCACTTCAATTTGAGGCACTCCTCTTGGGGCTGGTGGGATACCATCCAAGTGGAACCTACCAATGGTCTTGTTATCTGCGGCCATTGGACGCTCTCCCTGAAGCACGTGAATCTCTACACTAGGCTGATTATCGGCAGCTGTACTGAAAACCTGGCTTTTCTTTGTAGGGATTGTGGTGTTGGCATCGATCAATTTGGTCATCACACTTCCCATGGTTTCAATACCCAATGAAAGTGGTGTAACATCCAATAGCAATACATCCTTCACATCTCCTGTCAATACACCCCCTTGAATAGCGGCGCCAATGGCCACAACCTCATCAGGGTTTACTCCTTTGGAAGGGGATTTCCCGAAGAAATCCTCTACTGCCTTTTGAACAGCTGGGATACGGGTAGAACCTCCAACCAGGATGATTTCATCGATATCGCTTTTGTTCAATCCAGCTGCTTTCAGAGCTTTTTCACAAGGAGCGATGGTACGTTTTACCAAATCCTCGATCAATTGCTCGAATTTCGCACGGCTCAAAGATTTCACCAAGTGTTTTGGGCCTGTGGCAGTCGCAGTGATATATGGCAAATTGATTTCCGTTTGGGTAGAAGATGACAATTCTATTTTCGCTTTCTCGGCAGCTTCTTTCAAACGTTGCAATGCCATAGGATCCTTTCGTAGGTCGATTTCCTCTTCTTTCTGGAATTCATCGGCCAACCAGTTGATGATTTTTTGGTCGACATCATCCCCTCCCAAGTGGGTATCACCATCGGTTGCCAATACTTCGAAAACGCCGTCACCCAACTCTAGGATGGATACGTCGTGTGTTCCTCCACCAAAGTCGAATACAACAATTTTCTGATCGGTATGTTTTTTATCAAGACCGTATGCCAAGGCTGCGGCAGTTGGTTCGTTGATAATACGCTCTACTTTCAAACCGGCGATTTCACCAGCTTCTTTGGTAGCTTGTCGTTGGCTATCATTAAAGTAGGCAGGAACGGTAATTACCGCACGGGTTACATCTTGTCCCAGGTAATCTTCAGCGGTTTTCTTCATTTTTTGAAGCACCATAGCACTTAATTCCTGAGGGGTATAAAGACGCCCGTCGATATCAACACGCGGCGTGTCGTTGTCTCCTTTTACTACTTTATAAGCAGCTCTTTCGGCTTCTTTCTTAGATTCCGAATACTTGTTCCCCATAAAACGCTTGATGGAAGCGATGGTCTTGGTAGGGTTGGTTACCGCCTGACGTTTTGCAGGGTCTCCAACTTTAATTTCCCCACCTTCCACAAATGCAATCATCGAAGGAGTTGTTCTTTTACCTTCAGCGTTCGGGATTACGGTAGGCTCACTACCTTCCATTACTGCAACGCAGGAGTTGGTAGTACCTAAGTCGATTCCAATAATTTTACTCATGATATTGTCTTGGTATTATTTAAGTTTTCAATTTCAATTCGACCTACATAAGTCAAGTATTGTGCCATCGACTATTAGCTGACAGGCTGTCAGTTTCATCGTGTCTCATTCCTGAAATCACTGGTCATTCAACAAATATTTTTACTTAGCTTTGCCTAATCATTTCATGAAGCGCATCGTTTTTTATATCGTTTACCCTTTCCTATGGTTTCTTTCCCTGCTGCCACTGCCCATCCTTTATATAAAATCGAGCGTCCTTTATTTCGTGGTGTATTATATTGTTG
This sequence comes from uncultured Alteromonas sp., assembly GCA_964582415.1. Taxonomy (GTDB): domain Bacteria; phylum Bacteroidota; class Bacteroidia; order Flavobacteriales; family Flavobacteriaceae; genus CAZOSF01. The sequence continues at coordinate 1,031 of CAZOSF010000112.1, read as the reverse complement.
GCTATCGAAAGAAGGTAGTTAAGGGAAATTTACGTTTGGTATTCCCAGACAAATCAGCATCAGAAATCGTATCGATTTCCAAAGAGTTCTACAAACATCTGTGCGATATGATTTTTGAAAATATCAAAAGTATTTCGATCTCCGAAAAAGAACTTACCAAACGCTTTAGCGTAGAAAATTCGGACTATTTAGATAGGTTGTACAAAGATGGCAAAAATGTTCTTTTGCTTTGCGGCCATTATGCCAGCTGGGAATGGAGCGGGTTGATTGGAAAAAATACCCTTTTTGAGAGATATGCGGTCTATAAAAAATTGGACAACTCCTCATTTGATAATTTGATTAAACGAATTCGAGGACGATTTGGCGCTTCCATCATACCCAATAAACAAATCGCTAAGGTGCTTTATCGTAGTTTCAAGGAGGGAAAACAGTCACTTACATTGATCTTGAGTGATCAAACCCCGAAATTAGGTTCATTTAAAGACCGACAAGCATTTATGGGAATCGATGTACCTGTGTTTACTGGTACGGAGGAGCTAGCAAAACTCTTGGGATTTTCGACAGTGTATTTACACATAGAAAAAGTAAAAAGAGGCTATTACAAAGCTAAGTTTATCCCCTTGGCAGAAGATCCTAAAGCGTATCCAGATTTTGAAATTACCCGTTTATTCCTGAATGAGATCGAAAAACAGATTTATGCAGCACCCGCATACTATTTATGGTCGCATAAACGCTGGAAACACCGAAATTAAAGCTCGAACCAGTCGTTCGAAATCGGCACATTGTTGAGGGGATCTTCTGATACATGCCTAAAATGTCCTTTCTCATAGACATACTCCTTCTTCCAATCCTCCGCATTATTGGCTAATTCATTCAACGCGTCGCACACTTTTACAATTTCTTCATTAGAAGTAGTAGGATGAAAAGAAATACGCACCCATCCTGGTTTCAATTCGGTAAGACCGCAGCTCACTTTTTCGATGATTTCTGAAGATTTCATTTGGTCTATTTGGAGCAAATAGTGCCCATAG
>CAZOSF010000111.1:0-5249 GCA_964582415.1 uncultured Alteromonas sp. | reverse complement strand
GTGTGGCTACCGATTACGACCGTAACGCCAATTTCGGCGAGTACAAATCTTTTGCCTTTTATCGCCCTGGCGTGGATAAGGCTAAAATTAGCGACCTAGACAAAAAACGAATCCTTCGTGCTATCGACCAAGAGCTTTCAATGAAAGGAATCAACAAATCGGACAATCCTGATTTGATGGTGAGCTTCTTCACCAAAGAAAGTGAACGTGTCGATGTCTATAACAACAATTTCGGATGGGGATGGGGTTGGAACCCATGGTGGGGTCCTGGATGGTATGGAAATACCGTTTCCCGAACCACGGAAGGAATTCTGTATATCGATCTTATTGACGCCAAAACCAACGAATTGGTTTGGCAAGGTATCGGCCGTGCCAATTTGATTACTTCTGGCGATGTGGATAAAAAGGTGAAACGCATTCAGGAAATCGTTCATGAAATCCTAGCCAAATATCCTCCAGATCTTTCCAAATAGCATTTAATTGGTGAACCCTCCCCTTCGGAGGGTTTTTTATTTCCTATCGATACGCTAAGCGTACACTTCTTTTCCAATATCTTCCCTATCTTTGAAAGAAGCCCCATTTTATTGTTCCAACCAAAATTCATTTTGATGAAAAATCTCATTCTCATTGCTTTTGTCACCCTTCTACTCCCATGCAACAATGGAGTTGCCCAAAAATCAAAAAAAGAAACCAAACATGCCCTCGATACCATGAATATCGAATTCAAGTGGCGTTCGGTTGGGCCCGCACTTACTTCAGGTCGTATTTCCGACCTAGCAGTGAACCCAAAAAATCACTCCGAATATTACGTCGCCTCTTCTGCCGGAGGGGTGTGGAAGACTTCCAATGCAGGGGTTACCTACGAACCAATTTTTGATAGCCAAGGTTCCTTCTCTATCGGTTGTGTGACACTGGACCCAAACAATTCCAACGTGGTTTGGGTAGGAACAGGAGAAAACAACAACCAGCGTTCCGTGAATTATGGAGATGGTATTTACAAATCGGAAGACGGCGGGAAAAGCTGGAACAATATGGGCTTGAAAAATTCAGAACATATTGGAAAAATCATTGTTCACCCGGACAATTCGGATGTCATTTATGCAGCGGCTATCGGACCTCTTTGGAGCAAAGGGGGTGATCGTGGACTGTACAAATCTACCGATGGTGGTGCTACTTGGGAAGCTGTACTAACCGTAGATGAACACACAGGGGTAAATGATGTGATTATGGACCCCAACGACCCCCAAACATTATATGCTTCTACCTTCCAAAGAAGAAGACACGTTTACACCTATGTAGGTGGCGGACCGGGTTCGGGATTGCATAAAAGTACCGATGGTGGGAAAACTTGGAAGAAAATTCAAAAAGGACTTCCCGATGTGGAATTAGGTCGAATCGGATTGGCGAACTCTACCACCAATTCGGATATCATTTATGCTATCGTTGAAGCTGCTGAAGGAAAAGGAGGGTTTTATGCTTCCACCAACAGAGGTGCCAGTTGGGAAAAGAGAAGTGACCATGTAACCAGTGGGAACTATTATCAAGAAATCATTGTAGACCCCACAGACGACCAGACAATTTATTCCATGGACACTTGGATGTCGGCAAGTCATGACGGTGGACGCTCGTTCAAGATGGTGGGAGAAGTCGCCAAACACGTTGACAATCATTGCATGTGGATCAACCCAAACAATCCGCAGCATTGGCTCGTGGGCTGTGATGGGGGTGTTTATGAAACTTGGGATGCAGCCAAAACATGGGACTTCAAGGAAAATATCCCGGTGACCCAATTCTATAAAGTAGCCGTTGATAATGATTATCCTTTCTATAATATTTATGGCGGCACTCAAGACAACTTCAGTATTGGAGGCCCTTCACGGGTGTATACCCAACATGGCATCACGAATTTCGATTGGTTTATCACGAATGGGGGTGATGGGTTTGAGTCACAAATTGACCCTAATAACCCAGACATCGTCTATGCCCAATCACAACATGGTTTTCTGGTACGCTACGACCGAAAAAGCGGGGAAATGGTGGGGATTCAACCCAAAGAACGCAAAGGTGAAAACGCCTATCGCTTTAACTGGGATTCCCCATTGGCAGTGAGCAAGCACGCACCAGGACGTCTCTATTTCTGCGCGAACAAGGTTTTCCGTTCCAACGATTATGGAAATAGTTGGGAGGTTATCAGCGATGACCTTTCCCAACAAATCGATCGTAATAAACTAAAAGTGTTCGACCGAGTAGTAAGTATCGACGCTGTAGCCAAAAATGGCTCTACTTCTCTTTATGGAAGTATTGTTGCTTTTTCAGAATCTCCAAAAAATCCGAATTTATTGGTAGTGGGAACCGACGACGGACTTATTCAAATTACGGAAAATGGAGGGGCCAGCTGGCGCAAGATTTCTGGAGTAGCTGGAGTACCCGCCAATACCTACGTGAACGCTGTATACTGTTCAAGACACAATGAAAGTGTTATCTATGCGGTATTCAACAACCATAAAAACGGAGACTTTAAACCTTATCTTTATGTTTCAAGAGACAAAGGTGCCAACTGGACAAATATCAGCAACAATTTACCAGAAAGAGGTAGTGTCTATTCCTTCGAAGAGGATACCGTGAAATCGGACTTGTTATTTGCAGGGACCGAATTTGGGGTCTATTTTTCACCAAATGGAGGTCAGCGTTGGAAAAAATTAGGCAGTGGTCTCCCTACAATTTGTGTAAGGGATATGGCCATTCAAGAAAGAGAAAACGACCTCGTTCTTGGAACCTTTGGTAGAGGATTCTATGTCTTGGACGACTATTCAGCACTTCGTTCGGTGGTCGATAAGTCCATGACTGAAAAGGCAAAAATATTTCCTGTTCGTACTGCTTTGAGCTGGGAACCCAGTCTTCCGCTAGGACTACCAGGCAAATCCTTTCAAGGGGATAATTTCTATACTGCCGAGAATTTAGGACCGGAGGCCCTTTTCACATACTATTATCAAGACAAATTTGAATCGCTTACCGATCAAAGAAGGGAAAAAGAGAAGAAACTAATAGAAGACAAAAAGGATGTTGCCTATCCTAGCTATGATCAATTGAAACAAGAAAAAGAGGAAAAAGATCCTCAGCTAGTATTTATTATTAAGGACGCTTTAGGCAGGGAGGTGAAAAAAGTGAACAAACCGGTGAAAGGAGGCATTCAACGTTTTAGCTGGGACCTTCGATACACCCTTCCTACGCCTATCGACTTAAGCACTCCTTCTTTTTATAACCCATGGGCTTCGAAAGATGAGGGCAGCATGGTCGATCCAGGAAATTACACGATCAGCATGTTCTTGATGAAAGACGGGGAAATGAATCCGTTAACACAACCCGTTCCTTTTGAAGTCAGAGCACTTAATAACACGGTCATGCCAGCTACAGATCGTGAGGCAAAAGCCGCTTTCCAACGGGATGTTTCCCAACTGGAAGCCGATTTCGGAACAACACAAAGTATGGTTTCGGAAATCAACGAGAAATTGAAGTATATGAAAGTGGCCATCAAACGATCTGAAAAGCCAATGGCCGATTTCAGCAAACGAATCCTAGCCATAGAAAAAGAAGTTCGAGATATCAATATGGCACTGTACGGTGATAATGTGAAGCGCCAATTGGATATAGATCAACCTCAATCCTTAGCGGGATATATTGGCAATATCAGTTATGAGCAACGATATACTACCTCACCTCCTACCAAAACCCATAAGGATGTATATGCTTTGGCAAAGGCAGAATTGATGCCTGTAAAGCAAAGGGTGGAATCGCTTTACAATGAGGAAGTGAAACAGCTTGAAAAGGATTTAGTAGCAGCAGGAGCTGGATACACCCCTGGCAGAGGGCACGAACAAAAAGACTAGATTTTGGAGATGGCGACCTTTAGCTCCAACCCTATTTATGTCCTCTCCGTACTTTGTTTAATGGTCTTGGCTTCTCATTATGCAGCCAAGACCAAATTTGGGAGGAAATTCGGAACGGCGCTATTGGTTATACTTTTTACCGCTTTTGCAGCGAATCTCGAACTTATTCCTTCGGCCTCGGACGCAATCCCTTTATATGATGCCATATTTAAATATGTAGCTCCTATTTCCCTTTTTTATCTTCTGTTGGATGTTAATTTGAAATCGATAAAAAAAGCAGGTGGGCCAATTATTGTACTTTTTCTCATCGGTTCCTTCGCAACGCTTTTGGGAGTGCTAATCACTTGGCAGCTTTTAAAACCGGAAGAAAGTTTAGGGGACAATGCTGCCATCATTGCAGGAATGCTCACTGGAACCTATACGGGAGGCAGCGTAAACTTCAATGCGATTGCCATTGAGTATGATTTTCAAAAACAAGGTGTGCTGTATGCAGGCACTGTAGCAGCAGACAACGTGATATCTACTTTGTGGATGATTATAACATTGGCGTTACCCTTATTTATGAGAAGACTTTGGAAGGACAAGCAAATAAGTACACCAGATCACGAACACCAAAATGAAGAATTCAAAAAAATAGATGGAGCTGCTCTTACTTGGCTATTTTTTTTGGGTATGTCTGCGTATCTTATTTCCGATTTGATTGGGCAAGCATTCCCACAACTGCCTTTTATGTTGATTATATCCACATTGGGAATCCTGATGGCCCAAGTTCCTTTTATACATAATTTGAAAGGAAGTGAAACCCTGGGACTCTATCTCATCTATTTGTTTTTGGCAGTGGTTGGGGCCTATTGTGAGTTGGAAGCCGTAATTCAATTGAAAGAAATTGGGCTTACCCTTTTCCTTTTTACTGGATTGGTAGTACTGATTCACGGCATCCTTGTTCTTCTTTTGGGAGGACTTACCTTTAGGGATTGGGATATGATTGCCATTGCCAGTCAGGCGAATATTGGTGGGGGTACTACTGCTCTAGCTTTGGCAGAAAGCTTTGACAGAAAAGAACTCATTCTTCCTGCTATATTGATTGGATCCTTGGGAAATGCCCTCGGTACCTATCTGGGTTTTATGATCGTAACGATGGTATAAATTACTATATTTAGAAAAAGTTGCTATGAAATCCAACCTTCTATTACTCATGATTGCGATACTCCTCTCGGGATGTCAATCGGACGACACCTCGAAAGAGGAAGTCGTACTGAGCTTGGAAGGTACTTGGATATTGACCGACTGGTACGATAAAGTTCCGCGTGACATCAATAATAATGGGGTAGCCTCTACCGATTTATATTCCCAATGGAACGG
>CAZOSF010000110.1:2256-5322 GCA_964582415.1 uncultured Alteromonas sp. | reverse complement strand
CAAAGACACTCACAATCCCATCCACGATATCCTGAACATAGGTAAAGCTTCGTAAGTGCTTCTCGCTGCCCTGATACAGGGGAAAGGGTTTGTCGTTTAAACCACAATCTATCAATCGGGTATAAAGTTTATCCGGACGCTCTCTTGGTCCGTACACCGAATACAAACGCAATGAAGTACCACGTTGTAATCCTCTTCTACAATATGCCAAGACCAACTGCTCCGCCGCCAATTTGGTTACCCCATACCAGGAGGCAGGTTTGGGAGCCTCATCTTCGGTCATGGTCGCCTGTAACCCGTAAATAGAAGAAGTGGCGATATTTATAAAGAAGGGTTTTTTGGTAAACGTCTCAAATAAATCCAGCAGTCGCTGGGTACCAATAAAGTTATTTGTAAAATAGTCCTCGAAGGAACTGGTGGCAGAAATTCCCGGTTGGGCTGCAAAATGAATAAGGGCATCCAATCCTTCGTGAAGTACTTCAGATAGATTGTCATTTCTAAGATCTACCTTTTGAACAGTTACCCCAATTGCTTCCAGGTCACGTGCATTTCGCTGCTTTAAAGAGACGTCATAATAGGGTGAAAAGTTATCGATTGCCACAACCTCATGACCCAATTGATGCAATCGTTCTACTGTATGAGAACCAATAAATCCAGCAGCGCCAGTGACCAAAACCTTCATGTGCGTAATTTTACACAAAGTAACGGCTTTTTTGACTTTCTTATTTATTCGTGAAAAAGAAATACTTTTGCAATCAAACAACGAAGGACCGCATGTACGAATTTACCATAGTTGTACCCGTTTACAATGAAGAGGATAACCTCGAAAGGGTTGAAAAAGAATTTCAAGCCTATCTTCCCAAGGCTAGCAAGAAGACATCGGTTCTTTTCGTAAATGATGGCTCCAAAGACAACAGCCAGGCCATAATCGAAAGCATCTGTAATCGTAACGAAGACTTCCACTTCATTTCCTTTAAGCAAAACAGAGGATTGAGTGCTGCCATCAAAGCAGGATTCGACCATGTAGAAAGTGAATTGGTAGGCTATATCGACAGTGACTTACAGACAGCTCCAGAGGATTTCAACCTCCTTTTGGAATACATCGGTTCTCATGAATTGGTAACCGGGGTTCGAGCCGATAGAAAGGATTCCTTTGTGAAGAATATGTCCTCCAAAATTGCCAATGGCATACGTAGGGCTTTTACGCACGACGGCATGGACGATACGGGTTGTCCTTTAAAGGTGATACGAACAGAGTATGCGAAACGCATCCCGATGTTCAAAGGGTTGCATCGCTTCTTACCTGCCATGATCCTTTTGCAAAATGGTCGTATCATTCAAATCCCTGTACGCCATTTCCCAAGAATTGCCGGAACAGCAAAGTTCGGATTGTGGAACCGTCTTATCGGTCCGCTAATCGACTGCTTCGCTTATTTGTGGATGAAGAAGAAGTATATTAATTACGAGGTAGAAAAGAAAGGATGAGCAACTGGCTTATTTATTCTATTGGCTTTCTAGCACAAATACTCTTCTCCGGACGGTTATTCATTCAATGGTTCCTTTCGGAAAAAAACAAAAGAATCATCACTCCTTCTTTGTTTTGGAAACTGAGTCTTTTAGCCTCATTCCTATTGTTTGTATACGGATACCTACGTGATGACTTTGCCATCATGTTGGGTCAGTCCCTAACCTATTTTATTTACGTTCGGAACTTACACCTTCAAGGGGAATGGCAAAAGAGTCCATTGTGGTTTCGTATCTTTTTATTGGTTTTTCCAGTACTGATTGTTATCTATGGCTACAACAATGGCGAATACGACCTATATGAATTGCTGAACAATGAAGCCATCCCAAATTGGCTGCTATGGCTGGGAATTGTTTCCCAGGTCTTGTTCACCTTCCGATTTGTCTATCAGTGGCTCTATTCGGAACGAAAAAAAGTATCTCATTTGCCGATTGGTTTTTGGCGATTGAGTGCTCTCGGTGCTGCCATGATCATTGTCTATGCTATTTACCGAAAGGATCCTGTTTTGTTGCTAGGTCATGGTGCCGGATTGATTATTTATCTTCGTAACATATTCATCGGTAAAAATGAAGTGGCTAAGTAAACACCCGCTCTTAATCCTAACCCTGGTGTGCCTAGGTATTTTCTTTGTGAACCTGGATGCCATTTTTATCAATATTATGGAAGCACGGAACTTCCTAACGGCACGGGAAATGATTGTAGACGGAAACTGGCTGCTTACAACAATTAACGGAGAACCACGATATCAAAAACCGCCGCTACCCACTTGGTTAACGGCCTTTTCGGCTATGATTTTCGGACTGAAAAGTTTGTTTGGCCTTCGGTTGCCAGCGGCCTTGATGGGTTTGATGACCGTACTGTTTAGTTTCAAATTAGCTGAAAAATTTACCGGAAACAAAAGATATGCCCTTATCGGTAGTTTGATCCTGTCTACTTCGTTTTACATTATTTTTTCTGGAAGAAACGGACAATGGGACATCTTTACCCATGCCTTCATGATAGGGAGTATTTATTATCTCTTCCAATTTTTTACCAAGGATTCAAAGTTGCACCAAAATGCACTACTGGCAGGTATATTCTTTGCGGCTTCTTTTATGAGCAAAGGTCCAGTATCCTTATATGCACTTTGGTTACCCTTTATGATTGCCTTTGGTATCACCTACAAATATCGAGGGATGCGCGGACGGCTCCTTCCTCTATTAGGATTTATTTTAGTAACCACACTCCTTTCGAGTGGGTGGCATTGGTATGTCTATACCCACGATGCTGAAAACTTAGCAGCCATTACCCAAAGGGAAGCCAACAATTGGACGGGCTATAATATTCGGCCCTTTTATTACTATTGGAGTTTCTTTACACAAAGCGGTGTTTGGACGCTTCCTGCTTTTGTTGGATTGCTTTATCCTTACCTAAAGAATAGAGTTTTCGATAACAAAGCCTATCGTTTTACCTTTTGGTGGACGATTGCCTCGGTAGTCTTATTATCCATCATTCCCGAGAAAAAATCACGATACTTACTTCCTGTACTGATTCCTTTGGCC
>CAZOSF010000110.1:0-2156 GCA_964582415.1 uncultured Alteromonas sp. | reverse complement strand
ATGTGTTTCGGAATGCCCATCGCACCTGCCCTCACCAACAATCCAGAATACAAGAGTATTGCCCTTCTCAATGAGTGGCAGGCAGAGACTCGTATCAAGGTGTATGAATTTGCTGATTTTACTCCTGAAATGATTTGGGAATACGGTAAACCCATCCCCATCATTTCTAGAGATGGCAAGGAGGAGTTTCCAGAGGAAGACACATTTGGAATGCTAGTTTCTGAAGAGAATCTGAACCGCTTCAAGAAACAATTTGCAAACTATCATATAGAATTGATCACCCGATACGATATGAATCCGCAGGCTCCAGGGCATAGTACCCATAGACCCCGACTGTGGCGGGATTTCTTTCTACTAAACAAGAAGAAAGAATAGTTCAGTTCAATGAAAATCGGGATTTCCACCAAGGTAGTGTACGCATAAAACCCCATCCAATAATGGCTCCAATAGACATTCCCGTGATGATATCCAAAGGATAATGGACCCCGAGATAAATCCGGCTATAGGCGACGACGGCTGCCCATAAGAGCAGGAGAAAGGGAATCCATCGATAGGTTGATTTCAATAATAACCCTACGAAGACAGCCAGAGCCATGGAACTGGCAGCATGGGCTGAAAAGTACCCATAACGCCCACACGTATCTGCTACAAAGCGCATTTGTTCTTGAAGGGCTTCCACCCGACAGGGCCGTGGTCGTTGAAAAAGCACATATTTGAATAAGTTCGCCAATTGATCTGTACAGGTAATCATTACCGCCACCAATGTTAAAATTAGCAAGGTGGTTTTCCAATGAAATTGTCTGTATATTAAATATAATAATAAGGCGTACAGCGGTATAGAAGAATATTTTTCCGAGATGATTCGCCAAATACCGTCATAAGCTTCACTTCCCAGATTATTCAGAAAGAGAAATAACTCGGTATCGTAATGTAACAGTTGCTCAAGCATCCTGATCGTATCGACCTACTTCCCTATCGTAAAATTCGGTAGCTTCACGAATCAAATTTTCCGCCTCCGATTCCAATTCCTTTTGATCCTGCTCATCGAACTCTTCCAACCATTCAACATCATCATTGGCTAAATTAATGATGAACCGAGGAAATTCGGTATGAATCACGAAGACCGAATCCGAGAAATCGGTATTGTCCCCTAACAAGAATTTAGGTAGTTCCATTCTATTCAGTTTTATAACAAAGGTAGTTAACTCTTCTAAATGTAATCAAAGGATTCATTCTATGATAAATATTTCTTAAAATGAAGAAAATCTAATCCCGATGGCACAAATTATGCATCCTTATTTTCCGTAACTTTAAACAACAATTTACATTATTAAATCCTAATCCATTATGAAAAAATTTCTTGGCTTCATACCAATGGTAGTAGTGGCCCTTCTACTCGTTGGATGTCAAAACAAACCGAATGAAACTTCAGAACCAAGACCTTCTGTTGATGTAACCGCAGATCAAACCATTCAATCCCCGTTAACGCTTCACATCAATTCCAAAGGTGTCTGGCAAGCCCATGAGGGAGAATTGGGCTCCGTAACCCTAACGAACGAAAAAGGAGAGGAACTTGGTAGTGCCATTATGAAATCGGAAGACGGTAATTGGATGACCAATGATCCAGCTCCTTTTGTTTCCTCCCTAAAATTTTCAGTCCCTGAAGATCAAAATGGGATGCTAACGTTCCGAAACAACTTTATCTCCGATGAAGGGGGAGATACCCAAAAAGAGTTCAGTATTCCTGTAAAAATTTCGGCAACACCCAATGCTCCTGCTATGGGAGAGGCGGTTGCTAGCTGGTGTTTTGCTGAAAAAACTGAAGCTATGAACAGTCCACAAGGCATGAATTACAATTATCAATTCATTAAAATAGATACAGACGGCAACAACAATGTTTCTGGATGGATCATCTCTTCGCCCTATGGAACCGGCGGTATGAGAGGTCATTTGAGTGGAAAATATGATCCTGATTCCAAAGCTTTGATACTCGATCAAATCGCCATGGGAGAAGGACAGATGTATGAGCAGCAACGCAACTTTAAGTTGGGGGAGAATAAACTTCTCTTAGATTATGGAAATCCAGACAATTCTCAAGCAACCCTGAAATTATATGATTGTAGCGAATTCGATGCATTATTCAAAGAATTCGAAAA
>CAZOSF010000109.1:0-5549 GCA_964582415.1 uncultured Alteromonas sp. | reverse complement strand
TTTCATTTGCAAAGGAGGGCACAAGGGCTCACCGCAGGTAATCCTGTCATTTAGGAATGAGTACGTAAGGTTTGGCGCATAAAAAAAGCAAATGGCAGAGCCACGGACTTTTCATTTGCAAAGGGGGGGCACAAGGGCTCACCGCAGGTAATTCCTTAAATTATTTCGATTGCTGCGGATCCGAATTTCGATAATGACAATCAAAGGCGACATAGGTTTAATAACAGATGAAAACCCAAGATATGACTCATTTTTCGTACTTTTAAAATACCAAACGACCTTCCAAAATGTCAATGCGGGCAGTCGAAGTCACAACAAAAAAACAACACAATCAGTTTATTGAACTTCCAAAACGGTTGTACCATTCAATATCCCAATATATTACCCCCCTTGACAGGGATATTGCCCAAGTTTTCGATCCACAAGGCAACCCCACTTATAAGCAAGGAAACTGTATACGTTGGTTATTGATGGATAAAGAAAAAGTCGTAGGTAGAATCGCTGCTTTTTCCCTGCTTCGAGGCCATAATAATCAGGACGACGAACTTGCGGGTGGCATAGGATTCTTCGAATGCATTGACGACCAAGCTGCTGCAAATATTCTTTTCGATACTGCCAGGCATTGGTTGTTGGACAAAGGGTGTACATATATGGATGGGCCCATTAACTTTGGTAAACGCGACAGTTGGTGGGGTCTGCTCACAAAAGGTTTCGAGCTAGAACCCAATTACCATAGCAATTATCATTTTCCGTACTATACGTCTTTGTTTGAAAGCTATGGTTTCCAAGTCTATTACAAGCATTATACCTATCTGAAGGATACTCGAGTTAGGGTGGATGAGAAACTTCAGAAAAAAGCAGAAATAGTGGCGGCTGATCCGAATTATGAAATTCGAAATTTCGATAAAAAGAACTTCAAAAAACAGGTAGCCGATATCATGGAGATTTATAATAAAGCCTGGGTGCAACATGAAGGAGTCAGCCCAATGACCTACACTCAGGCGCTCACATTATTCGAGAGGATCCGGCCAATAATCGATTCCAGAATCATGTGGTTAATGTACTACAAGGAACAACCTGTTGGTTTCTATCTAAACATACCCGAAGTAAATCAGATCTTTAAACGAGTAGGAAGTAAATTGGGTCTTTTTGGGACGTTAAAATTCTTATGGTACCAACGCACTCTAAAAAATGATAAAATGCTGGGGATTGTTTTTGGGGTGATCCCAGAACATCAATCAAAGGGATTGGATGGTGCCCTCGTACTAAGATGTTACAATGACCTTCAAAAATTAAAAGGAAGCTACAATAATCTAGAGATAAGTGGTATCGGTGATTTCAATAGAAAAATGATCATTGTGGTTAGACAAGTAGGGGGCAACATCTGTAAAGTGCATTCCACCTATCGCTATCTTTTTGATCGCACCCTTCCTTTCGAGAGGATGTCTCCAATTTAAGCTTCGCCATTGCTATATTCTCCCCTTCATTCTAAAAATCTTTGTGTAACTTTAGTTGTATAGTAGGTTAAACAGTTAGGGGATTAAATGCCGGGCCCCTCTATCATGCACATTTACACTTTTTATTGATGATCTACAGTCTATTTAAAGGATTATTCTATTTAACGGTTCAAGGATACTTTCGCACGATTTGTCTCAAAGGCAAATCGAATATTCCAGATGCAGGTCCGGTGATTTTTGTGGCCAACCATAATAGTGCCTTTATGGATCCCATACTATTGGCGGTTCTTATTAATCGGCCTATTTATTTTTTGGCCAGAGGGGAATCTTTCAAAAATATATTGGTGTCCAAATTTTTCAGTACCATCAATATGTTGCCCGTATATCGACCCGAAGTGGCACCCGATAAGGTGCATAGAAATAAATCAGTATTCATAAAGTGTTTCCAGCATTTAAAAGAAGGAAAGGCCATCCTCATTTTTCCTGAAGGATTCAGTGAAACCGTGAGGAAATTGAGGCCGCTTAAAACCGGAACGGCTCGCATTGCACTGGGGGCAGAGCAGCAATATAATTTCGATTTGGGTGTTAAGATAGTTCCTATCGGCATCAATTATTCCAACCCCCATCATTTTAGGAGCAATGTCATCCTGAACTTTGGTAAAGCCATTAACCTGAATAATTTCAAAAATCTCTATCAATTCAATGAAAAAGAAGCGGTGACTGAACTCACCGACGAAATCAGGATGGCGATGGAGGAATTGCTGGTGGTTATCAACGATGACCGACTACATCGCTTAATAGAGCAAATTGAAAAATTGTATCAAAGCACTGGAGGGGAAGTGGATCTTGAGATGCGTGCCACCGATGATTTCCATACCTCGAAAGACATAATAAAAACCATAGAGCATTTTCAGCATGTGAATCCCAGTGGATTGGCCAGTTTCGAAGAGAAGCTTGAAAAGTATCTCCAAAATTTGGAACATTTGAACATAAAGGATGAGCAACTGCGAAATTCAAAATTTCGACTAAAGAAGATTAGTAGGGTGACCTATTTGCTCTTAGGGGCCCCATTAAGTTTTTATGGTTTTTTGGTGAATATATTACCCTATTCCTTCGCACAATTTTTATCGAAAAGTATTCGGGTGCGAAAGGATTTCATTGGCTCGATGAAGATAGCGTTTGGCATGTTTGTGTTTTTGTTTTTCTATTTGGTCGAAATTATTGCGGTAGGTTATTATTCAAACTGGTATTGGGCATTTTTATTTGGGCTTTCCCTGTATCCAGCAGGATTATTCACTTTGAATTATCTGAAAAGATTTTATTCCTTACACGAGGATTATCGCTATTCCACCTTGTTTAAAAAGGGAAAGGCGGTACTTGTAAAACTAAGGAAGATGCGAACAGAGCTACTGAAGGAACTCGATCAAATCCAAGCTTCCATTTCTCCGTAAGGTACCGCATTTATGTAAAAAAGTCCAGCAGTGTACATCTGCCGGACTTTTTATTTCGACTAAACTGAAATTTACTTTTTCAATAATCGCTTGGTGATTTCCAAGCCATTTTCATTTTTGAAAGTAAGGATGTAAGCACCAGCACTTAAGGCACTCACATCAATATCTTCATTCATATTGGTAATCCCTGCTGAAAGTACAATGCTTCCTTTCATATCGGTCACTTGGTAGGAAACCAAAGCTCCCAAGCTAGGATCTGCATTAATGCTGAAGGTAGCCTGTGTTGGGTTTGGCGCAATTTGAACGCGGTTGGAAAGTGTATCATAATCGGAGATGGATAGAGGCACATTGTTGTAAATGTCCAATACCTCTTGAGCGGTTAGCGGACGGTCGTACACCAAGATTTCATCCATGGCTCCTGGAAATTTATTATCGTCAACATCGGCTTGTGCACCTACGGTAAAAGAATAGGCACTCGGTAGAAGGGGCACTCCAAAGTTTCCGGTACCCACCATATTGCCATTTACATATAGATACGCATTCACTGCATCATATGTTACTGCAATATGCGTCCATTCACCCACAACTAGAGGATCGGGGGAGTCGATTGGTGGATCGGCATTCACATTCCAACGCACTTGCTGGGTTGGGGTTAGCCCAAGATAATAGCCGCCAACACCAAAACCAGCCCAATTGTTCAAAACAGCAGTCCAGTCTACCACGGTAGCTTCCAGTTTAATCCAAGCGGCGAGCGACATATTGCTGGTGCCATCAAAATCAAAAACATTAGGATTCGCTGGCATGTTGGCATATTCATTGACAAAGGTCATCGCCTTTTGGGATTCTCCAAAGCGATCTTGGGTTGGTAGAATAACCCCTCCTGCACCAAAAGCCTGAAGGTCGTAACCATTCGGACCGGAATCGGTTAAGGTATTATCCATTTCATAACGGCCCACAAGTCCATCTTCGGGAATTTGAGCGAACGCAACAACAAAAGTTGCTGAAAATAAAACTGAGAGTAGAATTCTTTTCATAAATAATATAGATTAGGTTAATTTGGCTAAATATATGTAAATTTTAAGTGGAATACTTAGTAATATTTTATTTTGAATAAATCCAAAAAAGTGGAATACCATGTTTGAATTAGAGGACTTTATACGCATTATACCAGATTTTCCAAAAAAAGGGGTGATTTTTAAGGATATTACCCCGCTGCTTGCGAATCATGAAGCGACAGAATTTTGTTTAAATGCGTTATTGCAAAAGGTAGAGGGATTGAAAATTGATAAAGTGGTTGGTGTAGAAACCCGTGGATTTTTCTTCGCCACATTGATGGCACAAGCGTTGGGTGTTGGTTTTGTTCCGGTCCGAAAACCAGGAAAATTACCTTATGCTACACTCAAGCAACCTTATGAGTTGGAATACGGATGGGACGCATTGGAAATCCATGAAGATGCCATAAAAAAAGGGGAGCGTGTATTGGTTCACGATGATGTTTTGGCTACAGGGGGAACCGCCAAGGCCGTTTGCCAACTGGTAGAAAAATTGGGCGGGATTGTTGTACAGTGCAATTTCATCATGCAATTGGATTTTCTTCACGGGGTAGACAAACTTAAAAAATATCCCGTTGCATCACTACTTCACTATTAATCCAAGGCATTTTTCGTTACCCACAAACGATAACCAAATAAAGCTAATTGCCATTTTTTAGCAGACGCTAAATCGACTCCTTTTTTCGTGAATGAGGGGAGGAGTGCTTTATTCAGTTTTGCCAAGAATTTGAAAAACTGTTGTTTCATTTACCAAATGTAAAAAATTAAACCTCTCCGAGGAGAGGCTTATTCAATCTAGCTTTGTATAAGAATGGGCTCGATGGGGTCGTCATCGGTTCCCCGAACATTGGTGGTCGATTTTCCTTGACCATCCTTCACGGTGAACTTAATACTTTTGATTTCTCCCTTGGTATTGCGCTTCACATTCCTATAACTGAATTCGACACCCTGCTTTGAAAGGTCGGTTTTTAGTTTTTCCAATTCAGCATCGGTTGTATTCTTTGTGATCACTCCAATAGGCGCTTCCTGTCCGCGTACAATAACAGTTTCAGAATCATCATGTATTTCATAATGACTGTTGGGTCCAATTTCATCAACGACAATAATTTCTCCACCTGGGTTTTGTCGTACTCTGTAAACTTGGTGTTCGTCATCTATTTCATGAATTTCCGCTTCCCGATTTCGTTGGGCTTCCCGTCTGTCTTCCATTTCTTTCAAACGTTCTTCACGGCGCTCTTCCATTTGTTGTAATCGATACTCACGGCGCTCATCCATCTCTTCCCTGCGTTCATCCAGTACTTCCCGACGCTCATCCATTTCTTTGCGACGTCCTTCCATTTCTTCACGCATCTGACTTCTGCGTTCTTCCATCTCCGCCCGACGCTCATCGCGACGAATTTCATTTGCTTCTGAATAAAAGCCACTTTTTCCGTCTTCCGAAAAATAAAAGGTGAATTCTTCAATACCATCTTCATCGGTCACTTGATAATTCCCGTTCTTTCCGTGCCCACTATAATTCATGGAAAGGGAAACGATTTCACCGGCTGCATTTCGTTGCCGACTATAACTGAAGTTCAAGCCATACTTTT
>CAZOSF010000108.1:0-5613 GCA_964582415.1 uncultured Alteromonas sp. | reverse complement strand
TATGTCAAAACCAAAACTAATACGAATAACTACAGTACCAATCTCTCTTCAGAAGTTATTGGAAGGGCAATTGGGCTATATGTCAGAATTTTACAACGTCATAGCTGTTAGTTCTACTCCTGAGGAGTTGCAAAAGGTGGCAGAGGAGCAAGGTGTCGACTGGTTTCCAATTTCATTTACTAGGAAAATAACGCCTATCAAAGATTTACAGGCCTTGTGGAAACTATTTAAATTTCTTAAAAAAGAAAAACCAACCATCGTTCATAGCCATACACCCAAGGCGGGACTATTGGGCATGTTTGCAGCATATATGGCAGGTGTTCCAATAAGAATGCATACCGTCGCCGGACTTCCCTTAATGGAAGCTAATGGCTTTAAGAGATTTCTATTGTTGAGAATTGAGCGATTTACCTATCGTTTGTCCACGAGAGTCTATCCCAACTCCAAAGGCCTTTATGAATTTATCTTGGAAGAAAAACTAACCGTTCCTTCAAAACTAAAAATAATAGGAAAGGGAAGTTCGAATGGTATCAACTTGAACTATTTTGATCCAGTAATCTATACTGAAGATCAAAAAAGGAAATTCAAGGAATTACTGAATCTCCCAAAAACTGCAACAGTTCTTTCCTTTATCGGTAGGTTGGTGCGAGATAAGGGTATACATGAATTGATACGGGCATTCACAGAAGTTGCCAAGGACCGAGAAGATATTTATTTGGTGCTTGTTGGTCCGTTGGAAGCTGATCTCGACCCTTTAGATAAAGACATACTGGAAACAATAGAAACGCATCCCAAAATTCATCCTGTTGGCTTTCAATTGGATGTGAGGCCCTATCTGGCAATCAGTAGTATATTCGTGTTTCCGAGTTACCGTGAGGGTTTTCCCAATTCCGTAATGCAGGCATTAGCCATGGAAGTCCCCGTGATTGCGTCCGATATTAATGGCTGTAATGAATTGATTGTGCATGGTGTAAATGGTTGGTTAATACCCCCAAAAGATACTGTGGCTTTACGGCAACGAATTCGATCTGTAATGGACCAACAGGAAATGCTTCTATCGATAAAACGGAATACTCGGGCATCCATCGAAAAGGATTTTCAAAGAGAAAGGATTTGGCAATTGCTCCGTGGGGAATATGAGAGCCTGATTAAAGAGAATTCCTAACTTTATAGTATGTATCGAAAATTCCTCAAACCCATAGCTGATATTTTTGTAGGGATGATTCTATTTATCATACTGTCTCCCATTATGGTGGTGGTTAGCATAGTTCTATTGATGAACAACCATGGGAAGATTTTCTTCAGACAAGTTCGCCCAGGTAAAAATGAACGGCTTTTCACTATAGTCAAATTTCGAACGATGAACGATAAAAGAGACCGTCAGGGGAAACTACTTCCCGATGCGGAGCGTCTCACCCCTGTGGGTCGATTCATTCGAAAAACATCGATGGATGAACTGCCCCAATTGTGGAATGTTGTGAAAGGGGAGATGAGTTTTGTTGGACCACGTCCTTTGCTACCCGAATACTTACCACTGTATAATGATTTTCAAAAACGGCGACATGAAGTGAAGCCGGGAATTACAGGTTGGGCACAAGTCAATGGAAGAAATGCAATCTCCTGGAATAAAAAATTCGAATACGATGCTTTCTATGTTCAAAACTGTAGTTTTGTATTGGATATGAAAATTTTAATAAAAACGATCGAAAAGGTATTTGCCGCTTCCGACATTAATATGGAAGGAAGTGCAACTGCTGAAAGATTTCCAGGGAATAAATGAAAACGGATATTGTCATTATAGGAGCTGGGGGTTTTGGAAGAGAGGTTAAATGTCTAATTGATTCTATCAACGATTCTTCAAAAGAAAAAATATACTCCATTGTTGGATTTATCGATGATGGCATCCCAATTGGCTCCAAAATTCACGGAATCGAAGTATTGGGTGGAATGGACTGTTTGAATGATTTACCCAACAACACCAAATTTGTGTTAGCCATTGGTAATCCTAGAACAAAGAAAAACATTTATCATCATTTAGATCCCAACTCATTGGTTTCCTTAATTCATCCAAACGTAAAAGTAAATACTACAATATCTGTTGGTAAAGGTTCCATTATTTGTGAAGGAACGGTTATTACTTGTGATATTGACATCGCCGAATGTGTGACCATTAATCTTAACTGTACTGTAGGACACGATTCCACGATTGGAAAATTCACATCTATTATGCCTGGGACCAATATTAGTGGAGAAGTTGAATTAGCCGAAGGTGTTTATGTGGGCACGGGTGCCACAATCATTAATCAAGTTGCGGTAGGAGAATATACTATTGTTGGTGCTGGAGCTGTAGTGACGAAAGATTTACCTCCTAATTGCACGGCGGTGGGAGCTCCTGCCAAACCAATTAAATTTCATTAATGTCACATTCCAATCGTATATATCTTTCCTCACCCCATATGGGGGGTACCGAAGCGGCTTTTGTTCAGGAGGCCTTCGATACGAATTGGATTGCTCCATTGGGTCCAAATGTATCTGGTTTCGAAAAGGATTTGGAAGGATTTTTGGGAGATACTGTTCATGTAGCGGCATTGAGTTCCGGTACAGCAGCCCTTCATCTTGCCTTGATTCTATTGGGCGTATCGGAAGGAGATGAGGTAATTTGTCAGAGTTTCACGTTCAGTGCCTCGGCCAATCCCATTCGATATCAAGGAGCCATCCCAATTTTCGTAGATAGCGAAAAGAACACGTGGAATATCGATCCAGAGCTGTTGGAAATGGCAGTCAAAGATAGAATAGCTAAAGGGAAAAAACCCAAAGCCGTCATCGCGGTCCATTTGTATGGAATGCCATTTCAAGTCGATGAAATCAGGTCCATTTGCCATCGCTATGAGATTCCTTTGATTGAAGATGCAGCAGAAGCCTTGGGGAGCACATACAATGAAAAAAAGTGTGGCACTTTTGGCGACCTTTCCATATTGTCCTTCAACGGTAACAAAATTATAACCACCTCCGGGGGTGGGGCGTTGGTTTCAAAATCTGAAAAGGATAAACAGAAGGCGGTCTTTTTGGCAACACAGGCTAGGGATCATGCCCCGCACTACCAACATTCAGAAATTGGTTATAACTATCGTTTAAGCAATGTGTGTGCGGGTATTGGTCGTGGACAAATGGAAGTACTTTCCGAAAGGGTTGCGCAGCGTAGAACCAACCATGATCGATATTTGGGTTTCTTCAAGAATTGGGAAGGAGTTTCGGTTTTTTCCGAGTCTGATGAGCGATATTTCTCTAATCATTGGTTGACCTGTATTCTCTTGGATAAGATGCAATGTTCATTTACTAGAGAGGAACTTAGACTAGCCCTGGAAGCTGAAAACATTGAGTCCAGACCACTTTGGAAACCATTGCATTTGCAGCCGGTTTTCGAAAAATTTCCTTTTTATGGGAAAGGGGTTTCAGAATTCTTATTCGATAGCGGACTTTGCTTGCCTTCAGGTTCCAACTTAACCGAGGAGGATTGGGGAAGAATTGAAGCCTTGCTCTCAAAATTCGTCTAGAGAATCTGTATATTCGTTTCAAATTTAGGTAGTGTCCAAAATTAGTACCATACTAGATAGGCTTTATGCCGGGGATAACCGTATTGGTTTATTAGACCAGCGCTATCTACCGCGGTGGATTGTTGTTTTATTGGATATTCTAATCAGTGTACTTTCTTTTATCTTAACGATACTAATAATCCAAGGGACACCGATCCGCTTTCTTGACACACTTTCCCTTTTTGAACAAGGATTTATTTTCATCGCAGTAAACGTTGTCTTTTTCTTCATTTTTAGAACCTTTTCGGGCATCATTCGGCATTCCACATTTATGGATCTCGCCAAACTGGCCTTGGCATCCTTGTTTACCTTTCTTTCACTCATAGCGATGAATGTCGCTTATGAATTGGTGAATGACTCGAAAATATTTTTAACGACCTCCATCATTCTTTATGCCCTGATTTCATTTTTGATGATGTTGATGTTCAGGGTTGCAGTGAAAGAAGGCTATCAGTATCTCAAGAATATTTCCATTACGGAATTCAAAAAGAAGGTCGCCATCATTGGTGTTGATGACGACAGTATTTCCTTGGGTCGAGCTTTGATTATGGAATCGTCGTCACCTTTTCGTTTAACTGGATTTATTACCAATCAGGTTGGATCGAAACGATATAAAATTTTGGGAAGGCCAGTCATTCCGGTAAAAGGTACTTTCAAAGAAACGCTGAAAGAATTGGAGTTGGATTCTGTTATGATTATTGGTGATTCACTTTCAAATAAATGGCGAAACAAAATTGTGGATGAATGTCTCTCCCTCAATATTGGGGTTTTAAACGTTCCGTCCGTTCAAAAATGGAACAATAAAGAAGATATTCGCAAGCAAATAAAACCACTTCAGATTGAAGATTTGCTGGAGCGCCCGGAGATTGAAATCGAGAACGAGAAGATCAGTCAAGATCTACGGGGTAAGACTATTTTGGTGACCGGTGGGGCTGGATCTATTGGAAGTGAAATTGTGCGACAACTGGAAAAATTCAGTCCTAAATTGGTCGTCATTTTAGATCAGGCCGAATCTGCCTTACATGAGTTGGAACTCAAGTTTCAACAAAAAGGTTCCCGTTTGCCTTTTATTATTGAATTGGCGGATATAAGTAATATGTATCGCATGGAGAGAATGTTTGAAAAATATTCTTTTGATTTAATCTATCATGTCGCTGCTTACAAACATGTACCATTGATAGAGCGAAATCCACATGAAGCTATCTACGTGAATGTGCTGGGAACGGTAAATTTATCCGTGTTAGCGATGAAGTATGAAATAGAAAAATTCGTCATGGTTTCAACCGATAAAGCCGTAAACCCAACCAATGTGATGGGTGCTTCCAAACGGTTGGCAGAAATGTATGTACAATCCCTGCATAACGAAAAGGGCGTCTACACGCGCTTCATCACCACTAGATTTGGTAATGTTCTGGGTTCCAGTGGTTCTGTTATTCCGCATTTTAAAAAGCAAATTGAATATGGTGGTCCCGTCACAGTAACCCACAGAGAGATCATCCGTTATTTCATGACCATCTCGGAAGCTTGTCAGCTGGTACTACAGGCTGGAACTATGGGAAAGGGAGGTGAAATTTTTGTTTTTGATATGGGAAAACCTGTTAAAATTATGGATCTGGCCGAAAAAATGATTCGACTTTCGGGCTTAGAGCCTTACGAGGATATAGATATTGAAATTACAGGTCTGCGTCCAGGTGAAAAATTGTATGAGGAACTATTAAGCGACTCATCAACTACACTTCCCACCCACCATTCAAAAATTTTGATTTCCAAAGATGTGCATCCACCCTTTAATTCTATCAAGAAAAAAATAAAAGAACTGATCAAAACAGCCGCCCAACATGACGATCTGAGGGTCGTTAGTTTGTTGAAAGAATTAGTGCCAGAATTCAAAAGTGAGAACTCCATTTTTGAAGAATTGGATTCCAATGATAGTTAATAACTTAGGGATACCATTCTACCCTTAAAAGAAAATGTTTCTGTAGAAACTTTATATTTGTTAAGACCATACCCAATTTCATGC
>CAZOSF010000107.1:0-5693 GCA_964582415.1 uncultured Alteromonas sp. | reverse complement strand
TTCCCTTGAAAGGTCCGAATAATACCTGCCAGTACTAAGGGCATATAGGCAATGGCGTGCGCCTTCGCATTATGGCCTACTCCCAGAATCACAATAAGATAGGTGGAAAATCCAAATCCCAGGGCTCCTAAAAATGCCAATCGGTAGTCTATCTTCAACACCATAAACAAGATGTAAATACCAATGAAATAAAGGAATAGATAATCGGCTGGACGCGGCAAAAACCGCAGGGTAAGGTCTAATTTTTTTATGTAGTTGTGCGGGTATTTAGCTCCCAATTGATAGGTTGGCATTCCCCCAAAGGCACTATTCGTCCAATAGGTTTCTTCTCCAGTCTGCGCTCGAAAATCGTTTTGCTGTTTGGCCATTCCTGTATACTGAACAATATCGCTTTGCAAGATGGCTTGTCCTTTCAGCACGGGGTGGAAATACGCCAAGGCAGCAATGATGAACAAAATAACAACAATAAGGTGTGGTAACAGACGCTTGAATGAAAAGCTCATAGGATGCGTTTTAAGTGCGTGGGGAAATTATAAAAAATATTGCGAAGGGAAATGAGTTAGAGGAAATACCTAATCGATTTCCTCATATTCGATATACTCCCCTACTACCGTTTCCGACTTTCGGGACTTTGGAGGGGTTTTATCGATAGAAACTTCACCTTCGGGTCGGTTTTCATAGGATTGAAAAGGACTAGCACCTTGACCAAATTTTTCGGTCATCTTTTTAGCAATATAGCGCATAAGAAATGGGCGTGCCAAGCGGAAAAGAAATTTCAATCCGAAGTAAAGCAATAAGAGGACGAGAATGGTTGTTAATAAAGAATCCATAGGCCTTGCTAACAGCCTTCAAAAGTACGTTTTCGCTTTTAAAAAGAAGCCTTCTAACTATTAAATAAATGATAAAATCTTATATCTTTGGAGTAAACCCAATAGCCATGCGCCCACTTGTTGCCCTGTTTTTCCTCCTACCTTTTTTTGGTTTTTCGCAATATACCGAGATGATCAACACCAACCGACCGGGAGGTTCTCAAGGGGCTTTTTCAGTGGGAAAGAAAGTCTTACAGTTTGAATCGGGGATCACTATCGGAAAGGAAAAACACAGTTTGCTGAATACAGAAACCGACATTTTAAATTGGGATTACAGCGTGCGATATGGCGTTTGGAAAGAGGAATTGGAAGTTAGTTTAATGGGATCTTTTCAAAGGAATAAAGTGAACTACACTACCGGAAACTCCCCTGAAAACACCTTTTCAAATTTCAAAAGCAATACCCTGGGCGCCAAATATTTGGTGTACGACCCATACCGAAAGCGGGAACTAGAAGGACCTAACCTCTACAGTTGGAGAAAAAACAATCGATTTCAGTGGGAAGACCTGATTCCGGCTATTTCAGTATATGCTGGTGCTAATTTCGATTTTGCCGACAATCCGCTGCTACCCTATCAGGAATCGACTATTAGCCCAACCATCGCAGTATCCACCCAAAACAACTGGATTGGCGGATTTGTATTGGTCACCAATATTTTCGCCGACCGCGTGACCACCGACTTTCCAACCTACGGGTATATTGTAACCTTAACACATGCCACCAATCGCTTCTTTTCGGTTTTTATTGAAAACCAAGGGTTCAAAAGCGACTTTTATGCCGATCAGATTTTACGGGGAGGTGCCGCAGCTTTGATCAATGAAGACCTTCATGTAGATTTATCATTAAGTATCAATTTTAAAGATACCCCTTCCCTGTTTTATGGACGCGTGGGTGTGGCCTATCGTTTCGATATGCATGACACCGACGAGTATATTGAAGAAAAAGGAAGTTCTGGTCGAGAAGCCAAAAGAGAAGCCCGAAAAAAGAAAAAAGCCGATAAAAAGAAGAGCAAGAGACAAGATGGATTTGAATTGGATGATGACGGTGGTGATGGAGATGGTGGAATTTAGTGCGTAGTTTATGATTGAAGTTGTACCCGTAACCAACTCGGCTGAGTTAAGAAAATTTGTAACCTTTCCTTTCGAAATCTATAAGGATTGCCCCTATTGGGTTCCTCCGCTTATAAAAGATGAGATGGAAACCTTGGATGCATCCAAAAATCCCGTGTTTAAAAATGCCGAGGCCTGGTACTTCTTGGCCCAAAAGAAAGGAAAAATTGCGGGTCGAATTGCTGTAATCATCAACCACGTAGAGATCGAACAACAAGGCAAGAAAAAAGTACGCTTCGGATGGTTTGATGTCATAGATGATATTGAAGTAACCAAAGCCTTGATAGAGAAGGTGCTGGAAATTGGAAAAAAGTACGATCTGGAATATGTTGAGGGTCCGGTAGGCTTTTCCAATATGGAAAAAGCTGGAATGCTGACTATGGGCTTTGAGGAAATGAATACCATGATTACCTGGTACAATTATCCCTATTATGCGGAACACTTTGAAAAGCTTGGGTTTGAAAAACAGGCTACTTGGGTAGAATATAAGATGAACATTCCTCCTTCCATCAAGGATAGGGTGGCCAAGTTTTCGAAAATTGTGCGCGACCGTTATGGACTCTCTGTCATTCGGTTTAAAGACAAGAAGGAAATTCTACCTTATGTAGACAGGATGTTTGGTCTATTGAACACTACTTACAATAAGCTACAGACCTTTGTCCCCATTCAGCAGTATCAGATCGATTATTACAAAAAGAAATACTTTGGATTTATCCATCCCGATTATATCACTTGTATTAGCGATAAGGAGGGCGAACTGATTGCATTTGCCATAGTGATGCCTTCCTTCAGCAGGGCACTAAAAAAGGCCAACGGGAAGTTATTCCCGACAGGTTGGTGGCATATTTTACAAGCACAAAAAAAGAACGATACGGCAGCCTTTTATCTTATTGGGATTGATCCGGAATACCAAGGAAAAGGGGTGACAGCGATTATTTTTGAAGAAATGCAAAATTTGTTCAACAGCAAGGGAATCGTTAATGTAGAGACCAATCCTGAACTCGCTGAAAACAAGGCCGTTCAACAGCTTTGGAAGGAATATGATCCCGTTCAGCATAAGGAACGGAGTACCTTCCGAAAAGACCTATAAAAAAAGCCCGCGTATCGCGGGCTTACTTTTTCTTTTTCTATCTAGTTTACGCTTGTTCCCCCATTGCAGCAGCAACGGCAGCAGACAAACGCTTGTAGGTTCCATTTTCCAATCGCTCACGAATAGCAGAGAACGCCTCTAGAGTTTCCTGAATATCTTCCATGGTATGAGACGCTGTAGGAATCATACGCAATAGGATCAGACCTTTCGGAATTACTGGGTATACCACGATGGAGCAGAAAATACCATAGTTTTCACGCAGGTCTTTCACCAATGCCATCGCTTCAGGGATACTACCCTTTAGGTACACAGGAGTTACACAGCTCTGAGTTGTTCCCAAATCGAAACCACGATCGCGCAAACCACCTTGAAGGGCACGAACGTTTTCCCAAAGCTTTTCTTTAAGTTCTGGCATGGTTCGTATCATGTCCAGACGCTTTAAAGCTCCTTCCACCAAAGTCATCTGCAATGACTTGGCAAACATTTGGGAACGTAGGTTATATTTCAGGTAATTGATAATTTCTTCATCGGCAGCAATAAAGGCTCCGGTACTCGCCATGGACTTGGCGAACGTAGCGAAGTACACATCGATTTGATCTTGAATACCTTGCTCCTCACCTGCTCCCGCTCCAGTTTTACCAAGAGTTCCAAATCCGTGCGCATCGTCCACGAATAAACGGAAATTGTATTTTTTCTTTAGAGCACAAATCTCTTTAAGTTTTCCTTGTTCTCCGCGCATACCGAATACACCTTCAGAAATAAGAAGAATTCCTCCTCCTGTCTTCTCTGCCACTTTTTCGGCCCGCTTCAGGTTTTTCTCGATACTGTCCATATCGTTGTGCTTATAGGTAAAGCGCTGCCCTAAGTGAAGGCGCACTCCATCGATAATACAAGCATGGGCATCTACATCATATACGATAACATCATCTTTAGATACAAGGGCATCGATGGTTGAAACCATCCCTTGGTATCCAAAATTTAAGACATAGGCGGCTTCTTTATGAACGAAAGCAGCCAATTCTCTTTGTAATTGTTCGTGTAAATCGGTATGACCGCTCATCATTCGGGCACCCATTGGATAGGCTGAACCGTATTTAGCAGCGGCCTCGGCATCGGCTTTACGCACCTCTGGGTGGTTGGCCAAACCAAGATAATCATTGATACTCCAGGTAATTACTTCCTTACCACGGAATTTCATCCTATTAGAAATTTGACCTTCCAGTTTTGGGAATACAAAATACCCTTCGGCTTGTTCAGCCCATTTACCAAGAGGACCTTTGTCTTTGTAAATTTTGTCGAATAAATCTCTCATCAACAGTTTCTGTTTGAAATCAGGATGCAAAAATAGGCATTTTCAAGACGATAGCAAGTTTGCATCCAAAATAAAGAAATGAACAAAAAAAAGCCGCTGCATTTGGCAACGGCTTGTTTATTAATTAGTTGCTATTTGACGTAATGTACTGGAATCTGAACATCCTTTTCTTCATCTGCGAAGCCTTGTTGTTCCATCCAGCCGTCATTGTAGACTTTACTCATATATCGAGAACCATGGTCGGGGAAAATCACCACCACCACACTGTTTTCATCAAATATACCTTCCTCGGAGAATTGTTTGATACCTTGCATGGCAGCGCCACTGGTATACCCTAAGAATAATCCTTCTGTTTTCGCCAATTCCCTTGCAGTATAAGCACTTTCTTCATCCGTTACCTTCATAAAACGATCGATTGCTTTAAAATCGGTCGCTGAGGGTATCAAATTTTTCCCTAAACCTTCGATTCGATACGGATAAATTTCGTCTTTATCAAGCTCACCGGTTTCATGATACTTTTGAATAACAGAACCAAAAGCATCAATTCCGAGCACTTGGATATCTGGATTCATCTCTTTCAAGAAACGAGCGGTTCCAGAAATAGTACCCCCCGTACCACTGCAGGCAACGAGATGGGTAATTTGTCCGTTGGTCTGTTCCCAGATTTCTGGACCGGTAGAATGATAGTGGGCATCTATATTCAATTCGTTAAAGTATTGATTGATATAGATGGAACCCGGATTTTCTTGGTGTAGCCTTTTGGCTACCTCGTAGTACGAGCGGGGATCTTCTGCCGGGACATGAGCTGGACATACATGGACTTCCGCTCCCATAGCGCGAAGCATATCAATCTTATCCGCAGAGGATTTGGAGGAAACCGCCAAAATACATTTGTAGCCCTTTAAAATACTTACCATCGCAATGCTAAAACCTGTATTACCACTTGTGGTTTCCACAATGGTACTACCCGGGGTGAGGATACCCTGTTCTTCGGCTTTGTTGATGATGTAAAGTGCGATACGGTCTTTGGCAGAGTGACCAGGATTGAACGCTTCTACTTTCGCATAGTACTGTCCCTTCATTCCCGAGGTGATGCGTTTGAGCTGGATTAACGGAGTGTTTCCGATCAACTCCAACACACTCTCATAGGCTTGAATTTTCTTCATACTGAAAGTTTAATTAGCTGCATGAGTTTCACTCATGTCTAAAATCGTACAAAGTTACATTAAAAAATTGAATTACTCTTTAATTCCTTCCAAGTCAAGAATAAAGGCATAATCCATCGCAACTTCACGCAAAGCTTCGAATCTTCC
>CAZOSF010000106.1:0-5701 GCA_964582415.1 uncultured Alteromonas sp. | reverse complement strand
AGGAGGCCGTAGAACGCATCCCATTATACACCCCATACTGGGCGCCCGTAGAACCGTTATCCATATTGTTGAAGGTACCAAACTGTCCGTCGCTGATCGAACTGCGCAACCAGTTTCGGGTACCGTACTGATTCCCTGCTGCGGTCGTTTCAATTTCATTGAAAACCCCATACTTCTGACCGGTTCCGGTACCTCCTGTATAATTGTAGATGCCATAGCGGTTACCATTCCCCGTACCGTTCGAATTGCTGTAAATTCCGTGGCTTCTTCCGGTACCATTGCCGCTTTTAATGATATACGCGCCATACGTACTGGAACCAAGGGTTTCATTTTTTACAATATTTAGTCCGCGATCTACTCCCCCAGTGTTAACAATATTTACATAGCCCGTTCCCGTGGTGCCGAAGGTGAGATTAAAGTTATCTTGAGTGATGGTAGTAGGCGAAGTTAAGGTGCCTCCCAATTGAACATCTGCCCCACTAAGCGTGAGTCCATTGCTCGCCGTAGTATTGTCTACCGCCAAGGAAGAAAGATCCACCGTCTGAGTGGCAACACCGTCATCTTCTAAGGAAAGGTTCAAAGTGGTTCCCGAAAGACTGAACACATCGATGGTCTGGTCGTCGGTGCCCGTTCCATCCTGAAGGGCAGCCAAGTTAACAGAAGTACCTGTTCCGTTTTCTATAGCCAAGGAAAGGGTGGTTCCGGATAAGGTAGCCGAAGTAAGGTTCTGGTCGTCCGTGCCCGTGCCATCCTGTAAGGAGGACAAATCCACTGTCTGTGTGGCAACCCCATCATCCTCTAACGATAGATTCAAGGTGGTTCCTGAAAGGCTGAACACATCAATGGTCTGGTCGTCGGTGCCCGTTCCATCCTGAAGGGCAGCCAAGTTAACAGAAGTACCCGTTCCGTTTTCAATCGACAAAGAAAGCGTGGTTCCCGATAAGGTGGCCGAAGTAAGGTTCTGGTCATCAGTTCCCGTTCCATCCTGAAGGGAAGATAAATCCACTGTTTGGGTAGCAACCCCATCATCCTCTAACGATAAATTCAACGTGGTTCCTGAAAGGCTGAACACATCAATGGTCTGGTCGTCGGTTCCTGTTCCATCCTGAAGGGCAGCCAGGTTAACAGAAGTACCCGTTCCGTTTTCTATAGCCAAGGAAAGGGTGGTTCCCGATAAGGTAGCCGAAGTAAGGTTCTGGTCGTCCGTGCCCGTGCCATCCTGTAAGGAGGACAAATCCACTGTTTGGGTAGCAACGCCATCATCTTCCAAGGAAAGGTTCAAAGTGGTTCCCGAAAGGCTGAAAACATCAATGGTCTGGTCGTCTGTCCCCGTACCATCCTGAAGGGAGGACAAATCCACAGTTTGTGTAGCAACACCATCATCTTCCAGGGAAAGGTTCAAAGTGGTTCCTGAAAGACTGAACACATCAATGGTTTGGTCGTCGGTGCCTGTTCCGTCCTGAAGGGAGGATAAATCCACCGTTTGTGTGGCAACGCCATCATCTTCCAAGGAAAGGTTCAAGGTAGTTCCCGAAAGGCTGAACACGTCGATGATCTGGTCGTCTGTGCCCGTTCCATCCTGAAGGGAGGACAAATCCACTGTTTGTGTGGCAACACCGTCATCCTCCAAGGAAAGATTTAAAGTAGTACCGGAAAGGCTGAACACATCGATAATTTGATCATCACTTCCTGCAGGGGGTGTTTGGAAGCTGATATTTCCAGCACCATCGGTGGTCATTACCTGTCCACTCGTCCCATCAGCCAATGGCATATTATAGGCATCGTTGATGTTCATGAGTCCGCTTTTATAGATAGTCAAAGCATTGCTTCTCGCCGAACTACTAGTTCCATTTCCGAGACTGAAGAGGCGGTCATTCGCATCAATCCCCCCTGTGGAATTGGGGGTATAAAGGGTCCCATTGTACCCCATGGCGATTTCATATCCCGACGGGACTTCCAAATAATTTCCTATTCCTATGGCTCGTGTTCCACTAACCAGAAGGTTATGTCCAAATCCCATCGATTGCGAACCCGATGCTTCGGAGATCCTCCCTAAAATGGTCGACGACCAACCGGAAGCATACGAATTCTGTCCCATGGCAAAGGAATAGGCACCGGTCGCTTGGTTGGCCCACCCCAATGCTGTACTGTAGGAACCCGAAGCCAGGGAACCAAAACCTATGGCCACATCATAATCGCTGGAAGCCGTGGTACTTCGCCCCATAGCGATGGAATAATTCCCAATGTTGGCGTCATTCCACTGGGTAGCCGTGACATTCCCCGCTCTAAACGCGGCTTTACGCGGATAAAAAAACATACGGGTCCCAGCCCCTGAGAGCGTCAAGGTCGCCCCCGAACCATACGTTCCTGTATTCTGAAAGCCATCGTTCCCTTGCACCAACAAAGCCCCGTTATCGGCCGTAATGATCCTTCCTGCACCTGCTCCTCCTTCATCATAAGCACTATCGAGGGTGTTACGCGTATCGGTACCCATAGCAGCTACCCAACTTCCCAGGGCGTTGTCCCAAAAATAAAAGCCCTTCGTAGGGGCACCATTACCCGTTGCATAGACCATCATACCATCCTGGTCGACACCAGGATCGATGGTGGGAAATTCATCGATACGCGGAATGAGGATTCCGTCGGTCGGACTCGGGGCTACTACATCAGACGCACTGATATCCAAGGTAGCCTTGGGGTCGGTATTTCCAATACCCACCTGGGCCTTCAATGGCAACAGTGCCAACAACAATAAAAGGGTGTACAAATTTTTCATAATCTTCATTAGGGATTCGATTATTTATTCATTTACTAATCTTTCAGAACAAAAACACACAAGGGGGATGCTGGTCTCTTCATTCCACACCAAAAGCAGCGCTGTTTTATTTTTTAAAACAAATGCAGAAATAGATAAACTGGGTATCGATTTGGGATCGGTTGGTATTGCTCATAAAAAGCAACGGGGTAAAATTCTTATTTTGCACCCACACCGATTTCATCCTTTTGGGTGATTTTTAGATGAAGTGCTTTCGTAACTTTGCTTCCGAACAGTGAACTACATGCCAAGACTTCTCTTCATACTACTTTTGATAGTACACTTCCCCGTGTTGTTGGCCCAAGATGCCCAACCCGATGCCTATCAAGATAGTCTCAGCACGATCCTTCAAAAGGAGGCTCCCCTCCTCGAGAAAAAGGAAGCCCTTTTCTTGTTGGGAGAGCATTTGGTACAACGCCATCCGGAAAGAGCCGAAGAAATTGCCAATCAGTTACTGAAAGAATACCATACCCATACAGACAGTCTAGAACTATTGCGTACCCAATACATCCTCGCTGCGAGTCATCGTTGGCAAGGGGACTATAGTTCGGCCCTGAGTTATTACCAAGACAACTACAACTACGCCAAACGCCATCAGGATTCCTTGAATATGGCCAAGAGTGGTCATTTTATCGGTACCCTGAATACCTTCCTCGGAAACAATGTGGTGGCACAAAACCATCTTTTGGAGGTAGCGGCCATTTACGAGAAGATGGGTACGCCCAAGCAAAAAGCGGGGATCAATAATTCCTTGGCGAGTTTCTATATGAATATCGACCAAGTGGAGAAAGGAAAAGAGCGCTACCATTTGGCCCTGGCACAATACGAAGCCCTAAATGATAGTGTGGGCATGGCCAATACCAATGCCAATCTGGGGATGCTCTATACCGATTTGGGCGATTTTGAGAAGGCCGAAATGCACCTGATGCGGCATAAGGCGTATAACCAAGTCTTCCCTACCCTCCGGGAAATGGGCTTCCATCACGACTTCCTCGGCTACCTGCGTCAGAAACAGGGCCGACTCGATGAGGCGCTTGAAGAACACCTAAAAGCCCTACGTATTCGTGAAAACCTCAGCAGCACCTACAACCTCTGTGAGTCGAAACTGAACATGGGGGAAGTCCTCATCAAATTGGGCCGTTATCCAGAGGCCATATCGCATTTAAAGGATGTCTTCAAATACGACGAGCATGAATCCTTGTATCAGCAACAAACCGCTTCCGAACTGCTATCGGAAGCCTATGAGAAAAGCGGAAATTACAAAGAATCGTTGGCCTATTTCAAACAGTATAAAACACTGAGCGATTCTATCTATTCGAAAGAATCCTTGGAAATTATCGCTGAAAAGGATGCCCAATACGAAAAGCAAGAGAACGATGCCAAGATTGCCTTGCTGAAACAGGAAAACGACTTTTCGGAAAGTGAACTCGCCCGTTCTAAAAACATCCTTATTTGGACAGTGGTGGCCTTGGTACTATTCTTAATAGCTGCCATTGCCCTCTACCAACTCTACCGAAAAATAAAGGCCAAGAATCGCATTATCACCAAAGCCTTAAAAGACCGGGAACTGCTGTTGCATGAAACCCACCACCGGGTGAAAAACAACCTGCAGATGATTTCCAGCTTGCTCAATTTGCAATCGAAATACGTAGCGGACGCCAAAGCCTATGAAGTATTGCAAAACGGGAGGAACCGAGTACAGTCGATGGCCATCTTACACAAGAATCTCTATTCGGGGAACGAACTTACCGAAGTGCCCCTTCAAACCTATTTTACCGAATTGGTACAGCATGTTTTTGATTCCTACCATAAGTCGGAAAGTGAAATCACCACCCACATTGACGCCGATGCCATTGTGATGGAGGTAGAATCGGTGGTGCCCATCGGACTCATCGTAAACGAATTGGTGACCAACGCCCTCAAGCATGCCTTTCCTGCTTCTTTCAAAGAGCAACCCCACATTACCATTACCATGAAGGAAAATAAAGAGGCGTACCAGTTAACCGTGGCCGATAATGGGGTGGGCTACGAACACGTGATGGGTAAGAAGCAGAAAAATGAATCCTTCGGACAACGGCTGATTCAATCGCTTTGCCAAAAACTGAAGGCCAAGGTAACCATGGAGAACAAGGAAGGCACCAAGGTGGTACTTACCATTCCAAAAAAATCAGTGAAGTAGGTCGTTCAGCAGCGACATAGTTTCAGAACGGGTATGGGTATTGAGCTTTTCATACACGTTCTTGATATGGGTTTTGATGGTATTCACACTTACAAACTGTTCGTCTGCCAATTGCTGATTGTTTTTACCATCGTACAATCCCTTCAGCACTTCAAATTCCTTTTGCGTAAGCGGATTCGCAATACGGCTGTTCAGGGTATCCCGGTTTAGTTCCAGAGGTACCACAAACTTGGAAAAATTGTGCAGGGCGATTTCAATACTGGAGTACAATTCCCGTTCATTGAAAGGTTTCACGATATATCCCATGGGAAGGGTTTGCTTTGCCTTATCGATAATGTCCTTTCCCGAATACGAAGTGATATAGAGAAAAGGGATTTTCCGGGTCTTGTTGATATGCTCGGCAATGGCCAATCCTTCGAAATTTCCTTCGAGGTTGATATCGAGGAGTACCAAATCCGGTTGTAGACGATCGATACCTTCCAATGCCGCTTCCAGGTCGTAGGCAGTACCTATCACCTCATAGCTCACATTGGTAAGCATATCTTTCATGTCTTCGGTGATGATGGGATCATCTTCGACAATCAATACACGAATGGCAGACATAGCAATCTCCTTTGAAGTAAAAATAAGGGCTAAATTCAAAAATCGCAAGGGAAAGATGCTACAGATTGAATTCTACTGC
Organism: uncultured Alteromonas sp.; assembly: GCA_964582415.1. GTDB lineage: Bacteria > Bacteroidota > Bacteroidia > Flavobacteriales > Flavobacteriaceae > CAZOSF01. The sequence continues at coordinate 25 of CAZOSF010000106.1, read as the reverse complement.
TTGTAATCCCCTTTTTCTTTGTCAT
>CAZOSF010000105.1:4600-5789 GCA_964582415.1 uncultured Alteromonas sp. | reverse complement strand
AGGACAAACAAGAAAAGAACCCCCTGTTTTATTACCTATCACAAATCGGAGGATATATCCGATAGTACAAAGTATAACGATCATTTTATCGATCAACAAACCTTTGCTTGGGAATCACGTTCCAATAGGAGGTTGGATAGTGAAGAAATTCGGAATGTTATAAAATCGGAGCGAATATTATTATTTGTAAAGAAGGAAGATGGGGAAGGTACAGATTTCTACTATATAGGTGATGTTACCATTATGCCAGACGGAGTTGAACAAAGTAAAATGCCTGAAACGGGTCAACCAGTAGTACATTTCAAATATAGAATAGATGAACCTGTTGAGGAAAATCTATACAACTACCTTGTTGGATAATTTCAAAAAAAATATGAGTTGACCATTTTATCTTCTGTAATACTAACGGCCTTCCAATCCCACGCAAATCCCGATAGAGCCCAACAACAATCGGCCTATATGAAAAACCAATTCCCCTTCTTTGGCCTTACGGCCGGAGAGCGGAAGGAATTACAAAAGCCGTTTTTGACCAAAGCCCAATTACCCCCAAAGGAGGAGGTTGCGGGCATTGTGAAGGAACTTTGGAAACAACCCCAACGGGAATGTCAGTACTTCGCCCAAGAATTGGCTTTTAAATATCATAGAAAAGTGGAGAAGGAGGATATTGCCCTCTACGAATACATGGTTACCCACAAATCCTGGTGGGATACGGTCGACTTTATCGCCGCCAACCTTATGGGAGCCTATTTTAAACGCTTTCCAGAACAGCGCAACACCTATGTGCAAAAGTGGCTGGAGTCAAACAATATGTGGCTACAACGTTCCGCCTTGCTGTTCCAATTAAAATATAAAGATCAGTTGGATACGGCCTTGCTCTCGGAAACCATCCAACCCCTTCTTGGGTCCAAAGCGTTCTTTATCAACAAAGCCATTGGCTGGGTCCTACGGGAATACAGTAAAACCAACCCCCAATGGGTACGTGACTTTGTCCAATCTCATGAATTGGCTCCCTTGAGTAGGAAGGAGGCACTACGGCTCATCAATTAGTAATTAACAATTAGTAATGAATAATAGGAGGGGTGGAAAAGGGACGAAAAGTCCACTTTTGACCGTTTTTGACCTATTATGCGCTTAGATGCCTACTTTTCATACACTCCCCATACACTATCCATACTTAAGCCATACTTAA
>CAZOSF010000105.1:2888-4500 GCA_964582415.1 uncultured Alteromonas sp. | reverse complement strand
CACAACCCCCAATTGTTCATTGCACATTGCACATTTCTAATTGTTAATGGCTCATTGTTAATTTCCGATACGCAGAATACTCCGCCCAGTTCCATTCGAGGAAACTTTTCTGCTCCCATTTCTGTTTAAAGGTTTCGTTGCGATGGTGGATGCGTTTCAAGTAAATTTCCGGCGTTAGTTCATCATGTACAAAAGGAAACTTTTGCTTTCTAAACGCGTCTATAGTTTCCAACTCAGGTAAGGTAGTCTGTAGATAGGGTAAGGCCTTATCCGACAAATCGGCCATATAGTCCAAATGTAGGAAGGCCTCTTGGGCATGGGAAAAGTTGTACTTGGCAATCAGAGTGTCCCAGTTGATCAGGGAACTTAAGGTGAGTACAAGAACCAACACAAAGGTATTGGCCTTAAAGAGGTAAAAAGCCGATTTCCGCTTCCGAACCTTGATAAATACGGTGTAGAGTCCGTAGAGGGTAACCACCAAAAAGAGCATCACCCCAATACGTTTATAGGCCAGATTGAAATGATAGATATACCAGTAATTACGAATGGCCACAGAGAGCACCAAGATCCCGTTTTGCAAAATCCACGCATAGCTCAGCAGTTTCAGGAAGCGATTCTTGGGGTAGAAATTCAGTCCGCCCCGGAAGAAGTACCAAACCACAGTAATAGAGATGAGGATAGAGAAGATGAGAAGGTAGGTAGCATCGTGTACGAATCCTTTAAGAAAATGCCCTTTCCATTCAAAACCAAACCATACTAGGTTGATTTCCATGACGTTCAAAATTAGGAGGATGGCATTTAAAACGACCAATAGAAAAACCCCGGCTTGAAATTCATTCTTTAATGTCGCTTCCTTGAGCGTTTTTGGTTCCGAAAGCGAATCGGAGGCTTTTTCATCGATTTCAACCAACAGTTTACTGGTCCGTCGTTTGAGCAGGAAAATGCTGATGACCAAGCAGAGGAGTAGGGTGAGCACAACACTGAAATCGATACGGGAGAAAATACCTTCTAAGATATCTTCTATGAAGTCCACAACACTACCGGTAAGATTACTGAAATCGGGATTGGCTAGGCTATAGATACCCACAAAAACAAAAATGACAATGATCGGAATCAGGTAAATTCGAAACCGCCAAAGAAATTTGCCCACGTATTTTCCTTTACCTTCCGAATGGGCGAGGTCTTCCAAGAATTTTGCCTGGGAATCGAAGAGGTTGGAAATCCCTTGTCCGAGAGCAAAGAGTAAGGATTTTGTGGCGGGGTACGCCAGCATTCCTACGAATAGGAACAGAATGATAAAATTCAGGAAATAGGAAAACACCGAATGCGTAACCACCGTGGCGATACTTGTGGCGCCCAAGGCCAGGGCTAAAAATTTAGGGTAGAACCCCTTGAATTCGAATTGTTTCGTCTGCCACAGCCAAACAAAAAGCAAGGTTTCCGCAATCAAAAGATTGAGTCCGAGACTTTGGTGATGAAAAAGAAAAGTGAATACGAGCGTAAAGAGCAGTACACTGATGGTTTCCTTGGAAGTACTCATGGATGGAATGTATAGTTTCGAAACGCAGATTCTGTACTTTTAGTACGGGAGTACAATGAACAATTAATAATG
>CAZOSF010000105.1:0-2788 GCA_964582415.1 uncultured Alteromonas sp. | reverse complement strand
TCTTGATTCTTGCCTCTTGATTCTTGCCTCTTGATTCTCCCAACAAACAATCATTCCTTATCTTTATAAGACTAAAGCCACCCAAATGAAGCCCTTCCTTTCGATACTCTTTCTGTTCATCAGTGTAAGTAGTTTTTCCCAAACCAAATTGATGACGTATAACCTCCGCTATGCCAATCCGGAAGATGGGGAGAACTATTGGGAGGAACGGAAAGAGGAGGTAGCCGAACTCATTCAATTCTACCATCCCGATATTCTTGGGGCTCAGGAAGTGCTGCACGGACAATTGTTGTATCTGGAGCGTATGCTACCCGAATACCGTGCCGTAGGAGTAGGAAGGGACGATGGAAAAAAGGCGGGAGAGTACGCGCCGATCTTCTTTAACAACACCAAATTCAAACTGATTCGCACCTATACCTACTGGCTATCCGAAACCCCTGAAACCCCTTCTGTTGGTTGGGATGCCGCCGGGATTCGCATCGTTACCTTCGCCATCCTTCGCGATCGGGAAACCCGACAGTTGTATGCGGTTTTTAATACCCATTTCGATTATAAAAGTGAAAATGCCCGTATCCAATCAGCCAAACTCATTCTGAATTTGTTGGAAGAACAGCAATGGGGGGAGAATCCGGTAATCGTTATGGGCGATTTCAATAGCGAGCCTGATACCCCGCCCATCACCATCCTAGAGAAGGAACTGGACAATGCCATTAAAGTAACGGCAAAAGCACCCTACGGACCCAAAGGAACCTACAGTCGGTTTAATACCGAAATCCCTCCCACAAAGCGTGTAGACTATATTTTCACCAAAAACCTGAAGGTGTTGAACTACCGACAAATAGACGATCGCAGGAAGAATGGGTTGTGGGTTTCCGATCATTTGCCTGTTTATGTGGAGGTGAGCGGTGAGAGGTGAGACGTGAGAGGCCGTTCACTGAGTGTCCTGAAGTGAGTAGCTAATTCAGGGTGTATCGAAGTGACCTGCACGTGATGTGAAAGGTGAGAAGAAAAGGAGATAATGTCAAATTATGTATTCGACTACAATTTTATGAATGGGGACACCTATTTCTTTTCTACTGTTTTAATAAATAGTAATATCGTTTTAAAGGGCTCCCCTCTTTAGACAAAGAGGGGAAAACCTGCATAGCAGGTAGGGGAGTTTGACTTCAAACCCTCCGTCCTCGATTAATCGAGGACACCTCCCTTTGTCTAAAGGGAGGAACCACCCTAAATCCTAATTATGACCAAACGAAGACATAGTTTAAAATCACTTTTAAATAGAAGACGATATTTAAGGTTACATCTAACACCAGCCGAAACATTTCTTTGGAAATATTTGAAAGGGCGAAAGTTAAAAGGACGCAGATTTACAAAACAACATAGTATCCATAATTACATTGTTGATTTTTATTGCGGCGATGCGCAAGCGCAATTGACAATTAAAAATTAATAATTAGAAATTTGTAATTGGTGGTTAATGAGTGGATTGGATGATTCGGTAAAGTAGTTTCAATATCTGATCTATATGATCCAAGGTATTTGTGTAGTCTTTTTCATTTATATATCCCGTGTCTTTTAATAGCCGTAGCCAGTATTTTGATTCCCTGGCTTCTTTGTATGAAATAGACATTTTTGCCCTGAAATCTTTTCTTGAAATACCTCCAAGGGCTTCTTCCACATTGGCACCTATTGATGTACTGGACCTTAAAAATTGTTTGGACAATACATACTCCTTATTAGCAATTAGGATCTTATAAATAGCAATAGAATGTAGGGCATAAGAATAGCTTTTATCAGCAATTACATTGTGTCTCATAATCCAATGTTTTTACTAAAAAACGATCTTTTTCTGTAAAAAGTAGCACATTAAGTGCCTACCACAGGTGATACTTAAAAAGTATTCGTACCATTTATAAATATTAAGAAAAGTATAGTTTTATTGTATGAGAGTGGTAAACATACAACCAGCAGAAATGATAATTACTAATTAAAACAACCATTATCCAATCAACGAACTAAATACCCAATTAGCACCATCAAAAATTTTTAATTGCTCATTACTAATTACTAATTAAAGCAACTATTATCCGATCAACGAACTAAGTATCCAATTGGCACATTCAATAATTTTTAATTACTAATTACCAATTACTAATTAAAACATTCACTTCTTCCCTTTATGGTACTCCTTAATTACACTAGCACGTCCAATCGTCCTCGTAATCACATCCTTCTCCAAATCCCAGCCACGGGCAGGGGAGTACTCCCTACCATAGAAGATGATTTGAAGGTGGAGTTTGTTCCAGAGATCTTTGGGGAACAATCGTTTGGCATCCCGTTCCGTTTGAACTACGTTCTTGCCATTGCTGAGGTTCCAGCGGTACATAAGTCGGTGAATGTGTGTATCCACTGGAAAGGCAGGCACATTAAAGGCTTGCGACATCACCACGGAAGCCGTTTTATGGCCAACGGCAGGTAATGCCTCCAATGCCTCGAAATCGGCCGGTACGCCACCGTTGTATTTTTCGATCAAGATTTGTGAGAGTCCGTAGATACCCTTGCTTTTCATTGGGGAGAGCCCCACAGGCTTTATAATCTCCCGTATTTCTTCTACGCTCAATTTCACCATATCGAACGGATTATCGGCTATTTCGAATAAAAGGGGCGTGATCTGATTCACCTTAACATCGGTACTTTGGGCGGAAAGCAAAACAGCGACCAGTAGGGTGTAGGGGTCTTTATGATCTAACGGAATGGGCGTTTCCGGATAGAGCTCCTGAAGCGTATC
>CAZOSF010000104.1:2529-5946 GCA_964582415.1 uncultured Alteromonas sp. | reverse complement strand
GGGGTTCCTTCCTTAAAGGTCATGGCAGAGTACATGGCATGGCCGATACCATCGATGACACCACCTTCAATCATATTGGTGGCCGCATCAGGATTCACAACAATACCGCAATCCACAGCACTGTATACTTTGTCTATCACAGGCTTTCCGTTTTCCATGACGATATCCATTACTTGAGCCACATAGGAATTATGACAGTAGTAGGCAGCGGCACCGCGGTGTTTTCCATTGTCCTGTCCCCAATTGGACTTCTCTTTCACCATTTTGAGTACCCCTGCATAACGAGCGGCGTCATAATCGTTGTTTTCACCCACAGGGTTATTCATGGCTTTATCGAACAACTCCAATCGGAAATCGATGGGGTCTTTTCCTGCTAATTCAGCCACTTCATCCAAGAAGGACTGTTCGGCACCTGCAATGAAATTCGAACGGGGGGCGCGCCAGGCACTCACAGTGATATTAGTAGGCAAGGTCCATTCCTCTGCAAGGTAATTGTCCACAGCACCGGCTGGGAAACGGTTGGCGAACAACGGACTTTCGGGTATTCCACCGCCATTTACACTAAAGGCGATCAGGTTGTTGTTTTCATCCAAACCTGCTTTATACGTTACATAATAGGCCGGACGATAATTACCGAAGGTCATATCATCCTCCCGTGTATAGATAAGCTTCACAGGGGCATTCATCTTCTGGGAAATGATGGCTGCTTCTACAAGGAAGTGTCCATAAAGCCGTCGGCCAAATCCACCTCCTTGACGAGTCATCTGAATATCGATTTGTTCCAAAGACATGTTCAAGCGGGAGGCAACGCTCTTCTCCATAAATTCCGGAGTTTGAATAGGACCAATAAGGGTGGCCTTATCGGCCGTCACATCGGCAAAGAAATTCATGGGTTCCATGGTGTTATGCGGGAGGAAAGGGCAGGAGTAACTTCGCTCCAGTACCTTGGAGGCCTTTTTAAATGCCACTTCAGGATTTCCATCTTTACGTGCAACTTTCGCGTTTCGGGCACCTTCCTGGGCCATTTTAAGAACATGTGTCTCTGAACTTTCAAGTCCTGCGGGAGAGGTAGCCGTTTCTGTGCCTGCAAACCCCTGAACTTCAAATGTAATATCAGGAGAGGGTTCCCATTCAACAGTTATGGCTTTTTTGGCCTGCATAACTTGCCAAGTGGATTCTCCAACAATAACAACCAATTTAGGAAAAGCGTCTGTATCACACCATTGTCTAGGAGTGTCCGCAGTGTAGGTTTCCATAACAAAGACATCCTTAATTCCAGGCATACCTTTTATGCTTTCGGCATCCATCGATTTAAACTGCATTCCAAAGGCGGGAGGATGCACAATCATGGCCGTGAGCATACCCTCCTTATAGGTGTCTAAACCGAACAGGGGTTGACCTGTAACAAGTTTTACTCCATCTACGTTTCTTTTTGATTTTCCAATGATGGCATAATCCGCGATTTCTTTCAATTCAACTTCTTCTGGAACCTCTATTTGGGCCGCAGCCGAAGCCATTTCCCCATAGTGTGCCGATTTACCCGAAGCTTCATGGGTGATCATACCCGCTGCCGTAGTAATTTCAGCAACAGGAACCTGCCAAGCCTGGGCAGCGGCTTCTTTCAACATTTGTCTTGCTGTTGCCCCAGCCATACGCAGACTATCCCATCCTTGTCGGATAGATTGACTACCGCCTGCTAACTGACGGGTGAATAATTCAGTGTTAAGGGGAGCCTGTTCTACAATGACATTCTCCCAATCGGTATCCAATTCCTCTGCAATGATCATTGGCATGGAGGTTTTTACATTCTGACCGATTTCGGGATTGGGCGACATGATGGTCACCATTCCGTTATCCCCAATTTTCAAATAGCCGTTTATTTCAAACCACTCTTTGGGCAATTGGGCAATTTCTTCTTCGGTAACTTCCTTACAGGAAGCGAGCCAGCTAAAACCTAGCATCATACCGCCACCGGCAAGGCCGATGGATTTTATAAAGGAGCGTCTTCCGACGTGTGTTTTTACGATACTCATGATGTTCTGTTTTTAGGATTGCCCAATATTTGAAGCTGTTTTTATAGCAGCCTTGATTCGATTATACGTTCCGCAACGGCAGATATTACCGCTCATAGAAGCCTCTATTTCTTCATCCGATGGATTCGGATTGTTTTCCAATAGGGCAGCGGCAGACATGATTTGTCCGGCCTGACAATAACCACATTGGTAAACATCATGTTCCAACCAGGCTTGCTGCACTGGATGATCTCCTTTTTCTGAAAGCCCTTCGATGGTGGTGATAGCACCACCTCCGATTGCCGAAACCGGTGTTACGCAGGATCGAATCGCAACACCATTCAGGTGGATGGTACAGCTGCCACATTGGGCCACCCCGCATCCATATTTCGTACCCACCAGTTGGAGGTTGTCACGCAACACCCATAGGATAGGAGTCGTGGGATCTACATCCACTTCGTGGGTTTTCCCATTGATTTTTAAGTTGAAAGTTGCCATGTTGATTAATTTTTCTTGAAAATACTAAATTTTAAGTGCCTTTGCTAACGGAAATCACACATTTCCTTCAAATTGTTGATAAATAACCGATTGTGATTCATTGATTATAAGCCCGTTGCTTTTCTTATCTTATCGTGGAAACCAAGCGCCGCATCGAGATTGCATGGTGTGGAATGCAGATCCTTTCTTCAATAGCCAAGCGATGCATTGACTCCATTGAACCTAATGGTTTAACGCGGCAGCGAGGCTTATTTTTTAAGTTTCTCAGCCACACTATCGTAATATTCCTGAGTAAGCACCTCTGTCCATGTGGTGGGCTGATCGCCACCATAGAGTGCTAAATAGGTTACATCACTATCCTTGGTTGAGGAATGCCAGTGCTCGGTTTCTTTAGAGCATCTAATAAGATCACCTTCTTTAAGTATCACAGGCTCTTTTCCACGTTCTTGATAATACGCCTGACCGTCCACGATAATCAAAACCTGTATAGACGAATGGGTGTGCCAATCAAGGGTAGAATTTGCTTTAAAGGTTGCCTTTGTAATGTTGTAGCCCAATTCAGCATCATCATGAAAGATAGCGTTTAACCAAGCTTCCCCAATGTAATGCGTGTTTGGGGCTTTCATGCCTTCTTCTTTATAGGACTTTACCGTGTAATCGGTATTTTGTGAGAAGGCCATAAAGGGTGAAAGAAAAAGTAAAAAGATGACAAGATTTTTCATGGTATCTGGTTTAAAAATGAATATCCTTTTTAACGTGTTGGTCAAAGATATCATAGTACTTTAGTGAACTTCATACCTAAATTACAGATTGTTGTACCATTATTACCGAATTGGGATTATGGGTTTGAACTACTCGATACCAATGACTTATCTTTATCGATAAATTACGAAAATATGAAGAACGT
>CAZOSF010000104.1:0-2429 GCA_964582415.1 uncultured Alteromonas sp. | reverse complement strand
ATTCTTCTCAGCTTATTAGATAAAATTCAATATGAGCTCAGCCAGAACATGGATAAGCACAGTAAAAAGTTGATCGTTGGCAGTATTGAAATGTTCTTGGATTACTGTTTACGGTTTTATGACCGTCAGTTTCTTACGCGGGAGGTCGCCAACCAAAGTTCCTTGCATAAATTTGATGATCTGTTGAATGCGTATTTTGCATCCGATCGTCCACAAATGGAAGGCTTACCAACTGTAGGATATTTTGCCGATTATTTGCATTTATCCCCCAATTATTTTGGGGATTTGGTTAAAAAAGAAACCGGTAAGTCGGCACAAGAGTATATTCAATCCAAATTGATTGACATTGCCAAAGAAAAAGTCTTCGATCCCAATAAATCGGTAAGTGAGATTGCCTATGAGTTGGGGTTCAGATACCCCCAACACTTTACGAGATTATTTAAATCGAAGGTAGGCTATTCGCCTTCGGAGTTTCGGTCGATGAATTAAGTTTTTGATACCACCAATTGGCTCACGTGGTAAGAAGTATATTGTTCAAAAGCCACGCGATACAATCGCGCGGCAGCGGGGGGAATTGATCCTTAGTGCCATTTTGATCATTAATCATTAAAATTCCTACCTTGAGCCAGGTTTGATTAGAAATCTGGCTTAAGTTTGACTGTTATGAGATTGTTAATAATTATATCGACATGCATACTCTCCTTTACTGCAAATGGTCAATATACCCTCGTTCCAGATGTAAACTTTGAACAGTTTTTAATCGATACAGGGATCGATAGCGAAGGCATACTGGACGGACAGTTCTTAACGGCAGATGCACTTGGGATTATCGGGCTCAATTTTAGTGATCGGGGAATTAGTGATATGACTGGCATTGAAGCATTTTTGGATTTGCAAACGCTCAATGCCAATTTTAATAACTTAACTTTTGTTGATACCTCTATATTACCCCAAGGCTTATGGGATTTAGGTCTTGCTCATAATCAACTTACATCCATCGATTTATCAGACTGTCCCGATATCGTAAATATTGGATTAAATGGTAATAACATAGTATCGCTTGATGCTTCCCCCTTGACCCAAACCTACATTCTTTCATTGGGGGACAACCCTTTGCCTTCAGTTAATTTTGAGGGGGCGCATATCCAAGTGATTCAATTAATGGAAACCACCACGATGCCTGCGGTCAGTTTTTAAGGTATTGTGAACCTCCAAAGAGTTGATGCCTACAACAGTGCTATTCAGAGTTTAGATTTTACTGGGGTTACAACACTACAAGAAATCGTTGCCTACAATTCAGCGCTGCAGTCGATTGCTCTACCAGACAATCCCAATCTTGAGATTATAAGGGTTTCGACAAATCCATTGTCCAATTTGGATTTATCAAATTGTCCTGGTCTAAAGGAACTATATTTCACAGATTGTAGTTTCACATCCATAGATCTCTCGGGAAACCCCCAGTTAGAGCACCTTTCAGGCGCAAGAAATCAGCTTACGTCGGTAGATATTACAAATAACCCCAATTTAAAGGAGGTAATTTTATTTGATAATTTAATTGGACCCAGTGTTGACCTCTCAAACAATTCAACGTTATTAAATTTGAACTTGAGTGGGAATCCGATTGTCAATCTTGATCTTAGCAATAATAATGACCTTATCTATTTAAAGTGCCAAAAAACAAATCTGGTTGAAGTTGACATGTCGGGGAATCCTAACATTGAATATGCCGATTTTTTTCAATGTTCAAATTTACAATTGATAAACATTAAGAATGGAACGAATGCTACCGTTTTAGAGTATTTACTTGCCACCTTCTGTTCAAATTTGAGTTGTGTGGTCGTAGATGATGCCAGTGCAGAAAATGATAATATTTCTATCAATGGACAAACAGTATTGGTGGACGATGAGAGCCAATGTGTTTTTGGTATTGAGGGTATTAACTTGGATATCATGCTTACAATATACCCCAACCCAACATCCAACCTCCTCACCATCCAAAACCAAAATGGTTTTGAGATAAATTCAATAACCTTATATGATACCTTGGGTAGAAAAGTATTGGAGAGTAATGAAGCAACTGAAGCAATAGATGTATCCAATTTAACAGCTGGAATCTACTTCCTTCACATTACAACAGATAGTGGGATGGTGACCAAAAAAGTCATTAAGGAATAGGTAAACCCCTATAAACAAAGGGTTTGGGCGCAGTTCCCGAGTCCCGTCCAGACCGCAACCTATCACCCGCGAAAGCGGGTGTCTCATCAGAAAAGCACTGCTTTCAGATGGGATTCCCAATCAAGTTGGGAATGAAGATGTTGTGTTGTCCCGCTTTAGCGGGAAAGTGGTTTAGATACCCAATCAAGTTGGGTACTACCAATGAGAAGCTTGTCCTGAAACTAGATGCTAGTTGATGCGATGGGCTTTTTTTG
>CAZOSF010000103.1:0-6024 GCA_964582415.1 uncultured Alteromonas sp. | reverse complement strand
TGCGTAGAAATGGCATTTCAGCAGAACTGTACCCAGACGATGCGAAGATGGGAAAACAAATGAAATACGCCGACCAACGTTCTATTCCTTACACGGTCCTTGCCGGCACCAGTGAAATGGAATCTAGTACCTACACCCTAAAGAATATGAAGAGTGGAGAGCAGTTAGCTGTGACTTTGGAAGGATTAGAGGAAAAGCTGAAATAAAAAAATCCCCTCCATTTCTGAAGGGGATTTTTCTTCAACACCAAGCGGTTAGGCTTTTCGTTTCAATTCGGCTTGTGCCGATGCTATTCGGGCAATTGGCACACGATAAGGTGAACAGCTCACGTAGTCCAATCCGGTGTTCACACAGAACTCAACGGATTTAGGTTCTCCTCCATGTTCGCCACAAATACCTACCTTCAGGTTAGGTTTCACGCTTCTTCCTTTACTGGTTCCCATGTGAACCAATTGTCCAACGCCTTCTTGGTCAAGAACTTCGAACGGATCTTCGCGTAAGATTCCTTTTTCCAAATAAATTGGAAGGAACTTGTCGGAATCGTCACGTGAATATCCATACGTCATTTGTGTCAAGTCGTTGGTTCCAAAGGAGAAGAATTCCGCTTTAGAAGCAATCCGATCTGCAGTCAAGGCAGCGCGTGGTACTTCAATCATGGTACCTACCAAGTATTCCACGCTGTTATTTCGTTCTTTGAATACATTGTTGGCAGTTTCCCTGATAACGGCTTCTTGGGCCTCAAATTCGGCCAAGGTTCCGACCAATGGAATCATGATTTCAGGTTTCACGGTGATGCCTCTTTCCTTAAGGTTCAAGGCAGCTTCAATGATCGCCCTGGTTTGCATTTCGGTGATTTCAGGATAGGTATTGCCCAAACGGCAGCCTCTATGACCTAACATTGGGTTGAATTCCTGTAACTCGGCCACCTTGTTTTTAACGGCAGTCAACGAGATATGCATGTCGTCCGCCAACTCTTTTTGAGTTTGGAGTTGGTGAGGTACGAATTCATGCAAAGGTGGATCCAATAAACGGATGGTTACAGGATGTCCTTCCATGGCTTCGAATATACCTTCAAAGTCGCCACGTTGCATAGGAAGCAACTGGTTTAATGCTTTTTTGCGGCCTTTTACGGTATCTGCCAGGATCATTTCTCGCATCGCTTTGATACGATCCACTTCGAAGAACATATGTTCGGTTCTGGTCAATCCGATACCCTTGGCACCAAAACTACGTGCAACTTTGGCGTCTTTTGGAGTATCAGCATTTGTTCTTACATCGATAGTAGCATACTTATCGGATAGTTCCATCAATTCTGCAAATTCACCACTCAATTCAGGTTCCATGGTGGCTACTTTACCTTCGATGATATTACCGGTAGAACCGTTGATGGAAATCCAGTCTCCCTCATGGAATTCTTTACCATCTACGGTCATGGTTCTGTTTTTATAATCTATTCTCAAGGCACCCGCTCCAGTTATACAGCATTTACCCATACCACGGGCTACAACAGCTGCGTGAGAGGTCATTCCACCTCTGGCGGTGAGGATACCTTTTGCTAAGTCCATTCCTTCCAAATCTTCAGGGGAGGTTTCCAAACGCACCAAAATGGTGTTTTTGAATTTATTTACCTCGTCGCTAAAGAAAACGATCTGTCCGGTGGCAGCTCCTGGAGAAGCTGGTAACCCTTGTGCGATAATATGTGCTTTTTTAAGAGCATCGGTATCGAAGATGGGGTGCAATAATTCATCCAATTTATTAGGTTCGATCAATAGAAGGGCATCCTTATCACTGATCATTCCTTCTTTGAAAAGATCCATGGCAATTTTTACCATCGCAGCCCCAGTACGTTTTCCGTTACGGGTTTGCAAGATCCATAATTTACCTTCTTGGATGGTGAATTCCATATCCTGCATATTGCGGAAATGGCTTTCCAATTGTTCCTGATAGCCATACAATTCATGATATAGCTCGGGCATAGTTTCTTCGAGGGATGGATATACAGCCACGCGTTCTGCTTCCTCGATTTTAGCCAATTTGGCCCAACGTTGGGAGCCCAGTTTGGTGATTTGCAATGGGGTACGAACACCGGCAACCACATCTTCCCCTTGGGCATTGATCAAATATTCTCCATTGAATACGTTTTCACCGGTACCGGCATCACGGGTAAAGCAGACCCCTGTGGCTGAGGTTTCCCCCATATTACCAAATACCATGGCTTGTACGTTCACGGCAGTACCCCAATCGGCAGGGTAGCCATGCATTTTTCTGTAATACAGCGCGCGGTCTCCGTTCCAGCTATTGAATACGGCGATGATGGCGCCCCAAAGCTGTTGCCATGGGTCGGTTGGGAAATCATGACCGGTACGTTTTTTCACGGCATCTTTAAAATCGTATACCAAGTCTTGAAGGTCTTGGATGGTAAATTGGGTATCCAGTTGGATGCCTCGTTTTTCTTTAAGGTGCTCTATGATTTCTTCAAAGGGATCGATATCGTCTTTGTTTTCAGGTTTCATTCCCAATACCACACTTCCGTACATCTGAATAAAACGTCGGTAAGAGTCCCAAGCAAATCGCTCGTTCTTGGTTTTATTGGCGATACCCAAAACAGATTTGTCATTTAAACCTAGGTTCAATACGGTGTCCATCATTCCAGGCATGGATACACGTGCTCCGGAGCGAACGGATAGTAATAACGGATCTTCATCATTACCGAATTTGGTACCCATAATGCTTTCTACGCGAGCTACAGCCTCTTCAAGGTCTGGGGTAAGCAGGATGCGTACTTCTTCTTCTCCTAGAGTATTGTATTCGGTACAAACCTCTGTACTGATAGTAAACCCAGGGGGTACGGGTATGCCAATGGCGCTCATTTCGGCCAGGTTGGCTCCTTTACCTCCCAATAGGTTCTTCATTCCACTGTTCCCATCGGCGTGTTTATCGCCGAAGTTAAAAATCCTCGTTTTTTTTGCTTCTAAAACTTCCATGGTCTTTCCTATTTAGGATTAAGTAATTAAAGCATAAAATTACGACCGAATAGGGGGGGAAGTTATGACGTTGGTCAGTTTTCGGTTCTCAGTTCTCGGTTGTCAGTATTGAGTATTGAGTATTGAGTATTGAGTAGTGAGAAATGGGTAGTGGGTGATGAGTAGTGAGCAGTGAACAGATAATAAGGCGTAAAGGGTAAGGTGTAATGCGGAAGTCTTACTTTGATCCTTTGAACAAATTCTATTGATTTGTCATGCCGTACTTGATACGGCATCTAGACTTTTAATAGGCAAGATCCTGACTTTCGTCAGGATGACAAAAGATTGGAAGTTTGCATTTAAGGAAGTCGCGCCCCTCGGCGGAGCTTGTCTCGAGCTTGACGAGAGGCTCGGGATGACAGCTCGACCTGACAGTATATGGTCTTTAACTGCTACCCCCTCACCAACTTCTTCACCAAAGTAATCTGCCCTAAATGGTAGTAGGCGTGTTCCATGACGCCAAGGATGTTTCGACAGTAGGTACCGTACTTTTCATCCACAAAGGTCTGTTCCAATTGTTCGTCGGAGAGTTGTTCTACATATCGGACATATTCTTCCATGTCTGTCCACAAGGTATCGAGAAAAGCTTGCCAGCTTTCTTCCGAAGGGAATTCGGGGTGGTCGAAGGCATATTTATCCCTTATTTCCAAAGGGCCTCCCTTTAAGACCTGCAATTGGCCCCAAAAATAGTAGTGGATGTGATAGGCGAGGGCAGCAATGGTATTTAGGTCGTTTACCTTGGTAAGCGCTTCCTCATAAGTTACATCTGCTAGGGTATCTTTCAGGTTTACCCAAGTGAGATTCTTTCCGAAATAGGTTTCACGGACATGCCGCGCCAAAATACTGCTTACTTTCATACTATGGCTCTTGGTAGTAGAATCGGTCGGCACTAACGGGGTTGCCTTCGCTGATGTACTGAATGTAGGTAGGCCATCCTTCATCATTGTAGTTCATGGAAGTAGTGTAGCTCGCTTCCTGAGTGGGTCCCGTAACGGATCGCGTCGCGATGTTGTTAGGCGTAAAGGGGGCCACCTTACTAAAGGAATCATGAAACAAATAATAGTTCGGATTCTTTTTGTCGTCGTAGGTATAGGCCGTGGTATTTTGAGTACAATCGTTGTAGGATTCTGTTGGTTGGGAAGTTCCGCCATAAGTAAAGGTAGTAGTGCAGCCCGTACTCATAGCGATCTTCTCCAAGCGTCCAAAAGTATCATAATCATAGTTCCAAGTGGTTCCATTGAATTCGCTGGTGGTGATACGATCCCCAGAATAGGTATAGGTTCTATTCAATCCGTTGCTATAGGCAATATTCACTACACGTCCGTCCTGATATTGATAATCGGACGTAAAAGTTTCCCCGGTGCCATCCGAGCTGTAGGCAAGTGCCTTGTCTACACGTCCGTCATTATCGTATACATATTCCAAGATAGTATAGGGGGTGTTATCGTCAATATACCCAACATCCATTCGGGTAAGGCGCAAGCTGTTATTGGGCGGATTGGTTACGTAGTTGTTGTCGTTATCATTAACAGAACAACTGGAAACAATAAGTAGGAGGGCGAAAAGAGCAAGAATGTTTCTCATAGTAGGATGTTTTTAACAAAGATAATAAATAGTGAGGGGTGAGAGGTGGGAAGTTAGAGGAGATTCTAAAAGTTGAAGGTTGAAGGTTGAAGGTTGTGGGTCGTGGGGTGTGAGGAAGAATATCAGGTCGAGCCACTCGCTTCTTGATTCCGCTCGAGGTGACGGCTCGAGACAGGCGATGCCTAGACCTACATAGTAGTAGTACAAATAATTGCCTGCGCTCCAGCTGGCCCCTCACTAAAACTGTCCACCGGACAGTTTCTTAACGTTCGGTCCGGTTGAAGGAAGAGATTTTGGAAAAAAATCCGATAAAAGGAAGTATTTTATCGATAAAATGTAGGAATATTCCTATTTATTTGTATTTTAGTTTGGTAGTAATCCCCAAATCAAAACTACCTATGAAAACTAATGTTGTATTACTATTGATCTTATTCTTAATAGTTAGTTGTTCTACAGAATCCATCGAAACAGATGCGACAGTCCAAATGGAATCCAGCACGATCAGCACCAAAGCTGGTAATGTTACTGTTTGTCACAAGAACGGTAAAGGAGATTGGAATTTACTGTCGATAAGCGAAAATGCACTTAACGGACATTTAAATCACGGCGATACTTTATTGGAAGACTACGATGGGGATGGTTACGTAAGTATGGAAAATGATTGTTTGCCAGGAGGAGATTGCGACGACACCGATCCTTCCGTATACCCTGGAGCTGAAGAAATCTGCGGTGATTTTATCGACAATGACTGCGATGGTGACATCGATGAAGATTGTACCCCCGATTATTCTTGTCCATGTTACACGTATCAAGAAGCATTGGATTATGCCATGGCTACTGCAATTGAATATAGAGATGAGGTGTGTGCCATGGGAACGAAAGGATTTACCTCAACCGACGGTCCCTTTTGGGGAGTCACCGATTTGATTTTTACCAAATACTGCACCGATTTTAACGGGAACTTCCTTATGCTTACGTATGACGAAACGCAAGAGGCCAAGCAATTGATTCTCGCCGTTCAGGCTGAAGTTCAGGCCGCCTATTGCGGAGATTGAGTCAATTAGTAATTAACAATTAGAAATTAACAATGAACAATTACAATGAATCCCTTCTTAGCACCAGCTTTGGGGGTGCAATTGGGAATTAGTTTGTGTGAACCCCTAGGAGTGATCTTAGGGGTTTTTGTTTCGGGTATCGGTTGTCGGGTATCGGTTGTCGGTTGTCTGTTGTCGGTTGTCGGTTGTCGGTTCTCAGTTCTCAGTTTTCTGTTTTCTGTTGTCTGTTGTCTGTCTCGAACCTTGAAGGTTTCAAGTAAAATGTGACGGGTGGGTACGTCTGTTGTCTAAAATAACGCCATTGAGAAGGAGTGCAGCAACTGACGCAATCTCTCTAACACATTACGCCTAACGCTTTACGC
>CAZOSF010000102.1:0-6081 GCA_964582415.1 uncultured Alteromonas sp. | reverse complement strand
AGCCCTCACAAGATTGTAAGGGCCTTCTAACTATTTTAAAACGATTGATTATCGCTTAACGATATGTTTTACCACTGTGGCACCAGCAGTATTGATACGCACAAAATAACTTCCTGCACGCAAGGTGGAGATATTCATTTGAATGTCTGTTGCAGCAGAGGCATCTTTTGCAATTACCTGCCCGAGTACATTCATGATTTCAACCGATTCGATAGTCGAGGGTGCTTTTATATTCAGCAACCCTTGTGTTGGGTTTGGATAAACTACCAAACCTTCGATTTGCTGATCATCTATACCCAAAATACCATCTACATTGAAAGTCCATACTTCAGACCATTCTCCTTCAGCACAAGCCGTATTTGGCTTCACTCGCCACCAGTATGTAGCACCTTCTGACAGTCCTAAAATCAATACTTCAGGGAAGGCTACGTTTCCAGAGAACTGAATCCAGTTGAAATCCACGTCCCGTCCGAATTGATAATCATAGTTTACCACATCCTCGTCTCCTAAGGTCCACTCAAAATTCTGAACAATCGGTAAGTCTTCAGACCCATCTGCAGGGGCCACCAAACTCACTTCAGCAACATCTGTACCTATAATTCTAAGAATCAAGTAAAGATCCACAGATTCCGAACTGCCCTGACCAGTTACTTTAAACTCGTAGTCGCCTTCAGCCAAACCACCAATTCCATCTACGGTTAGCGTAGTGCTTCCTTCAGTAGAAAGACTGGATGGTGAGAAGGATCCTGTAGTACCTCCTGGCAAGCCAGAAACGCTAAAATTGATCGTGTCTGAAAACCCTTCATTAAAGCCTAAATCGATAGTGAAGCTGGCACTGCCGTCACTTGGACAAGCATCCAAAACGCCTTGGTTACTGGAAACAGTAAAGGCCTCTTTATCGATACCCGTTACAATTAGTGAGAAAACCTGACTTCCATTGGTAAGAGAAGGTAATTTGTGGGAAACGCGAATGATATATTCTCCGGAAGCCCCTGGGATCTCAATTTTTTCAATGTTATCTACAATATTGTCCCCGGTGGTAGCAGGGGCCGAAAAGTTGGCAGGATCCAACTTCCAAGGAAAGAAGGTAGCTCCTCCGTCCTGAGAAACTCTTATATCCAAATCATTTACCAATACCGGTGTTGGGTTATCTTCGATACCGGGTGTTAAGATCGGTCCTGGAGGATCGGTCCATGTGATGGAAGCTACCAAATCGTTGGTGCCATCTGCCTGTACTGTGAACGTATACACATCGCCTGGAAACAATTCTTCTTCGAAAACAACAGATTCCGTTCCCATTGAGGAAATCACTTCGGCAGCTCTTTCAATGTTCAACAATCCCCATCCAAAACGATAATCAGGTCCAACGGTAGTTCCTGCTTCATCTACCGTATGCAGTGCCAAACCGCGCAAGGTAGAGCTCAACATATAGGTATCTGTGATATCATGGTAATGTTGTTGAAGTAGGATTAAACTTCCTGAGGTGTTTGGTGCAGACATAGACGTACCACTGTAGTTGGCATAACCTGATGCGCCTACAGATGAATACATATTCACTCCTTTAGCAGAAACATCCGGTTTAATTCTACCATCATCAGTAGGTCCCCAACTACTGAAGCCAGACATGATCACAGAACCTGGACCTGTATAATTCAATACTTCGTTTACGGCGGCAACCACAACGTTATTCTTCGCTACTCCGCGATCGGTTAGATAATCATATCCACCATCTCCTGGATTCACGCCCGACTGACGGTCGTTCCCAGCGGACCAAACCGAAAGATAATAGGGAGCGTTGTAGCTAATGTTATCAACTCCTCGGGCGTTGTTATCGTAATATCCCAACATCCAAAGGCTGGCATTCTGAATGTTCATTCCATAGGAATGGTTGGATACCAAGATACCACTGGCTGCGGCATTTACCATTTCACCGGTATCCGCCAAGAAATCATAAGCATCCATAGTAGCAAGAGGAGCCATACCTTTGGCCGCACCAGAAATTATATCTCCCGTTCCTACCATTGTTCCTGAAACGTGGGTGGCATGGTCGCTAAAATCGGTAGCACCATCCATTTGTTGCACACGGTTTTCCAAAAGCGGGTGGGTGGTACGAACTTTACCACCATCCCAAACGGCAAGTACCATATTTTCACCATTCAAATCCAATCCAGCACTTCCACCGGTATGTACCCTATTGGTTCTTGTTGTAATGCCACCTTCTCGGTTGTGCGTCACATAATATTTGGGGTTACCATTTTCATGTACCCCTACAAGCACGGCAATGCCCCCGTTTGGCATTTCCATGGTCTCTTCCCAACCATAAATCGCAGCCAATTCAAGCGCTTTTTGTCTATTGCTGTTGAATTCTAAAGTATATTCTTCTGCAAGGTTGGCCAGTTTTTGCTGGTCGTAATTCTGAATAATTGCTTCGCGCTCTTCCGAAGTTTGGCCCATCATAAAAAAGGATACGGCAAAAGAAAAGGCGATGGAGAGTGTAATTCTTCTTTTCATATTAGTGTTTTTTTTAGGTGTCGTAAGATACTAAAGAAAATCGTTATTTAAAATCAATTTAAATATCTCCCCGAATCCCAAGCCTTAAGTAAGTATTTTGAATGCTTTGTGATGGCTTGAGTAGTTCCTTAATTTTTACATGGTAGGGTTTATGAGCCATTATTTGTTTGTAATACAGATGCCAAACTTGCGTTATAATAATAACAAATAAGTATTGTATCTTTAATTACTCTAAACCCTAACCAATTGAACAAATCCCTACACAAGGTCTACATTGGCACAATGGTGGCCATTGTCATCGCCGTAACTATCTATCTTGCCTATACCGGCTATACCTATTATAAATCTCCAATAGAGGAGCGTTTCTATCACCCCAATCACGATTGGTTCAAACCCAGTGGTGCCTTCGGTCATGGGTTGGGTATAGTGGGAACATTGCTCATAGTGATCGGCGTGAGCTTGTACATTGCCAGAAAACGCTACAACTTTTTGGCCAAGCAAATTCGTCTTAAATACCTGCTGGAATTCCATATATTCCTTTGTACCCTTGGGCCCATCATGGTATTGTTTCACACGGCTTTTAAATTTGGCGGCATTGTATCTGTGGCTTTTTGGAGTATGGTCGCGGTGGTATTGAGTGGCGTTGTGGGTCGATTCATCTATATTCAGATTCCAAGAACCATTGAAGGTCGTGAATTGAGTTTACAAGAAGTTCAAGGAATGAAAACGGATGTTCCCAAAATGTTGGAAGAAAAATATCAATTAAATCCTTCAGTGATAAGCTTATTTGTATCTTTCACCAAAGTAGAGGGAGATGCCTCCAACAAACCTAACATCAGTAAATTGAAATCGGTCTTGAAGCAAGAAGGGGTTGCCGAAACGGAACGAATCTCTATTCTGGAAATGCTGAAAAAGGAACGTTCCCTTTCAAAAAAAATCACTAGATTAACACTAATGCAAAAGCTCTTTAAATACTGGCATGTTGCCCACCTTCCCTTCGCCCTGATTATGCTGGTGATCGTGATCGTGCATATTGCCGTAACCTTGGCTTTTGGTTATAAATGGATTTTCTGATGGAGGTCCTCATCGAACAAATCGTAGTCTATGGTGGCGTGTTTATTTTCTGCGCCCTCATCATATTTTTTTATCTGCGGAAAGGCAAAAAGAAATCGGAAGAAATCCAACAGAAAGTAGAAATCGCCAAAGAAGCGGGACTGTTCGAACCGGTTTCCCTTCACCCATACATCGACCTAAATACGTGTATCGGTAGTGCTGCTTGTGTGGCTTCTTGCCCAGAAAAAGATATCATCGGAATTGTTGATGGTAAAGCCACCTTAATCAATTCCTCCAACTGTGTAGGCCATGGTGCCTGTTTCCATTCCTGCCCGGTGGAAGCCATTTCCTTGCGTATTGGTACGGAAAAACGTGGTGTGGAATTACCTCATGTAAATCAAAATTTTGAAACCAACATCAGGGGTATTTATATCGCTGGTGAATTAGGCGGTATGGGCCTAATTAAAAACAGTGTGGAACAAGGGCAACAAGCCATTAAAAGCATTGTAGATAGTAAAAGGACAGGAAAGACGGATGTTATCGACGTAGCCATTATAGGAGCGGGACCTGCAGGAATCTCGGCGACCTTGGCGGCAAAAAAACATGGTCTGAGCTATGTAACCCTGGAGCAAGATTCTTTAGGGGGCACGGTTTATACTTTCCCACGCTCGAAAATTGTGATGACCTCCCCCATGAACCTTCCTTTACACGGAAAAGCGAAGTTATTCGATACTTCCAAAGATGAACTTCTCACCCTTTGGCAAAAAGTAATTACCGAAAATGATATTACTATCAATGAGAATACCAAGGTAGAAGATATTGTTCCGCAGAGTGATGGTACTTTTAGAGTGATGACCAAAAATGGCGAAAGTTATGTATGCAATAACGTACTATTGGCCATTGGTAGAAGAGGTACGCCTCGAAAACTGAATGTTCCTGGTGAAGAGTCTCCAAAAGTTGCCTATCGATTGTTGGAGCCAGAGTTAATTTCTGATGAAGATATCGTTGTGGTAGGCGGAGGGGATTCTGCGATTGAAGCAGCACTTCTGCTGAAAGATCAAAATAGGGTGACCCAATTGGTTCGGACCGATGCATTGACGCGATGCAAGCCGAGGAATCGTGAGAAAATCCATGAGGCTGCCCAAAAGTGTGAAGTCAACTTATTGTTTGAATCCAACCTCATCTCCATTAGTGAGAAGCATTGTGTTTATAAAATGGATAAAGAGGAAGAACCTCGAGAAATTAAAAATGACCGAGTGTTCATCTTTGCCGGTGGGGAAATGCCCACAAAATTTTTAGAAAAAGCGGGGGTAGAAATTACCAAGCGCTTTGGTTATATTATGAAAAAACATTAGCCTTAGGTAGGGTATACTGCTTCTGGTCTGTTTCATAAAAAAGACCTTGAGTAAACAACCTTACCCTAGGCCAAGGAAGATAAAATGATTTGAAGAAACGCGCGTTTCATATCATAGTACTCCTATTGGTGGCTCCAATAGCTTGGGGACAGATTTCCCCTGGAGATCTCACTCAGGCACATGCCGAGTTGGAAGGGATGAGTAATTGCACCCAATGTCATGATATTGGAAGCAAGGTGTCCAATTCCAAATGTTTGGAATGCCACGATGAAATCAGCTCGTTGGTTTCGAATAATAAAGGCTATCATGCACATAGGACGGTAAAAAGCAAAGATTGTTTCGATTGTCATAGCGAGCATCATGGAAGGAAATTCGATATGGTGCGTTTTGAAACTAATAATTTTAATCATGACCTAACGGGGTACTCCTTAGAAGGGGCCCATGCCAAGGTAGATTGCAGGGAATGTCATATGCCAGAGAATATTGCAAATAGGGAACTTAAGAAACGGGAAGATACATTCCTGGGCCTGGATACCTCTTGCCTATCCTGTCATGACGACTTTCATCAAGGGACACTTTCCAATGATTGTACCCAATGCCATACCATGGAGGCCTTCCGACCCGCTGCCCTATTCGATCACGCTACCACCGACTTCCCACTGAATGGAGGGCATGCCGAAGTGGATTGTAAAGAATGTCACAAGGAAACCACCCGCAACGGACAAGAATTCCAGGAATTCAGTGGTATTGCATTTAACGATTGTGTGGCCTGTCATGCCGATCCCCATAAAAAACAATTACCAGGTAGCTGTACCCAGTGCCATACCGATGCCTCCTTCAACACATTCATAGGCAAGGGCAACTTCAAGCATTCCAAAACCGGATTCACCCTTAAAGGTGCCCACTTAGGTATTGATTGCTTTACCTGTCACAAGAAAAGCAGTCAACCGCTAGCAGTTTTTCAAGATAGGCAACCCGTGGAAGAGGCAAATTGTGTAGCGTGTCATCAGGATCCTCACGAGAATAAATTCGGACAGAATTGCGCCGAATGCCATAATGAGGAAAGTTTCTTTGCGCTGAATAACATGGATTTGTTCGATCATGGCTTAACCGATTATCCCTTAGAGGGCAAACACACCGAAGTAGACTGTAAATCCTGCCA